>CAYXMY010000096.1:0-10238 GCA_964466155.1 uncultured Caenibius sp.
CTCGCTGGCCGTAAGCTGCAGCGCAAGTCCGGCCACCGCGCCGCCCTGCTGCGCAACCTGGCCGCTTCGCTGATCAAGCATGAGCAGATCCTGACCACCACGCCGAAGGCGAAGGAACTGCGCCCCTACGTCGAAAAGCTGATTACGCTCGCCAAGCATGGCGGCCTGTCGAACCGTCGTCTGGCGCACAGCCGCCTGATGGACGAAGCGCAGGAAAAGAAGCTCTTCGAAGTTCTGGCGGAACGCTACAAGGGCCGCGATGGCGGTTACACCCGCGTGATCAAGGCCGGTATCCGCGCCTCAGACGCTGCCCCGATCGCGATCATCGAACTGGTCGACCGCGACGTGGAAGCCAAGGGAAAGGACAGCGGCCCGGTGGCCAATGAGGAAGAACTGGCCGACGCATAATCGGCTCTTCCCCTGCTAACCCATTGTAAGGGCGGTCGCGAATGCTAGCTTCGCGGCCGCCTTTTGCTTTCTGGAGCCTCTCATGCGGTCATTCATGCGCCTCTTGTCCGGTGCAGCCTGTGTTTCGTTGATTGCGGTTTCGCCTGCCTTTGGTGCCGATGCCGCAGCAGCTCCCTCCCATGCCGGAAGTGCCCAGCCCATGACCTATCCGCAGACCCGCCGCGACGATGTGGTGGAAATCCATTTCGGGGAAAAGATCGCCGATCCTTATCGCTGGCTCGAACAGGACGTGCGCAACGCGCCGGAAGTCGCCGATTGGGTCGCGCGAGAAAACCGCTTCACGCAGGCGCAGTTGGAAAAGCTGCCGGGAAAGGCGTGGTTCGCTGCCAAGATCGGCGAGCTTATGAATTTCGAGCGGTTCTCGATTCCGGTGAAGGCCGGGGGCCAGTACTATTTCTACGAGCGGAATAGCGGCCTGCAGAATCAGGCGCAGCTTTTCGTCCGCAAGGGGCTTAACGGGAAGCCGCGCATGCTGATCGATCCGGCGGCATGGTCGAAGGACGGCACCAGTGCGCTCGATGCGTGGAAACCCTCCCCCGATGCGCGCTATGTGCTCTACAGCGTGCAGGAGGATGGCAGCGACTGGCGCAGGCTCGAAGTGCTGGACGCACGTACGGGGGAACGCCTGCCCGATACCGTGCGCTGGGCCAAGTTCACCAATCTGGCCTGGGTGGGGGAGGAAGGGTTCCTCTATTCCCGCTTCGCCGAGCCTGCGAAGGGGCAGGATTTCCAGGCGCTCAATTACAATCAGCAGATCTATTTCCATCGTCTCGGCACCGATCAGGCGCAGGATCAGCTGGTCTATGCGACACCCGATCATCCTGAGCGGGGGCACACCGCGGAAGTGACTTACGATGGGCGCTGGGCCGTGATCACCAGTTCCGTGGGCACCGATTCGCGCTACGAAATCCATGTGATCGATCTCGCCAAGCGGGCGCAGGAGGGATGGTTCGCCCGGCCGCTGATCACCGGGTTCGACAACGCCTGGAACCTGATCGAAGGGACGGGCGGGGTGCTGTGGTTCACCACCAATGAGGATGCACCGCGTTTCCGCGTGGCCGCCGTCGATCTCGACGGGCCGCGTCCACGCTGGTTCGACGTGGTGGGTGAAGCGAAGGAGACGATCAACGCCGCCTCGCTGGTCGGCAATCGCCTGGTCATTTCCTACCTCAAGGATGCCGCGTCCCATGCCCTGATCTATGAATTGGGCGGCAGGCGGGTGGACGAGATCGAATTGAACGGGTTGGGAACGGCCAACGGCTTTACCGGCAAACCGGGCGATCCGGAGACGTTCTACAGCTTTGCCAGCTTCAACCGGCCCGCGGGCATCTATCGCATGGATATCGCCACCGGGAAGATGCAGCCGTTCGCGCTGCCCAAGCTGACTTTCGATCCGAACGCCTACGTGGTGGAACAGCGTTTCTACACTTCCAGGGATGGCACGAAAGTGCCGATGTTCCTGGTGCGCAAGCGCAGTGTGGCCGAAGCGGGCACGCCGGTGCCGACCATGCTCTATGGCTATGGCGGTTTCGATATCGCGCTGACCCCCGGCTTTTCCGCCGTGCGAATGGCGTGGCTGGAAGCGGGCGGGGCGTTCGTGCTGGCCAATATTCGCGGGGGCGGGGAATACGGGAAAGCGTGGCACGATGCCGGCCGGCTTGCCAACAAGCAGAACGTGTTCGACGATTTCATCGCCGCCGGGGAATACCTCAAGCGTGAAGGGATCACGACGCCGCACGGCCTGTCCATCGAAGGGCGTTCCAACGGCGGTCTGCTGATGGGCGCGGTGACGAACCAGCGGCCCGATCTGTTCGATGCCGTGCATGCGGCGGTGGGCGTGATGGACATGCTGCGCTTCGACCGCTGGACGGCGGGCCGCTATTGGGTGGACGATTACGGCCATCCGGATCGCGAGGCTGATTTCCGCGTCCTGCGATCCTATTCGCCCTATCACAACATCCGGCCGGGCGTGGACTATCCCGCCATTCTGGTGACGACGGCGGACACGGACGACCGCGTGGTGCCGGGGCACAGCTTCAAATACGCAGCGGCCCTGCAAGCGGCGCAGATCGGGGACAAGCCCCATCTGATCCGCGTGGAAACGGGGGCCGGGCACGGTTCGGGCAAACCCACGGACAAGGAAATCGCCGAAGGGGCCGATGTCCTGGCCTTCCTCGCCCATTGGACAGGTCTGGAAACGCCAAAAGGCAGATAGTCTGGAAATTCAGAAAACAGAGTATTTTTCTGAATGGATGCTGTCATGCGAATTCAGCATCCCCTCAGCGCCGCATCGCTAGATCTTGCGCTTGCCGGGCACGGGAGCCTGCGCACGAGTGAGGACGAGAGCGATGATGTCTGTTTCGAAGATTCTGACCGGGGCCGCGGGTGTGGGCATGATGGCGGTGAGCCTTGCGGCGGTTCCCGCCGTGGCGCGCGACAATGCCGGTTATATTCCGGGTTCGCTCATGGTGGGCGGCGGCACCGGCTTCGGTTCGCCCCTGAGTGCCGACCGCTATGGCTATGACGGGGATTATGCCCGCTACGGTTATCGTGATGGCTATGGCCAGGGCGATTCGCGCCGGGCGGTGAATATGTGCATCCGCGCGGCGGAACGCGATGCGGGCCGTGCCAGCTATGGCCGCGCGAAAGTGACCGATATCCGCGATGTCGACCGCAAGAACGACGGTTATACCGTGAAGGGGCGGATCGCGGTCAACACCATGGGCCGCGCCTGGCGCGCGGGCGACGGCATGTATGGCCGTGGCTGGGATGGCGATTATCGGGGATGGAACAACCGCTATCGCGGATACGATGCGGGCAGTTTTACTTGCCGGGTCCGTTACGGACGCGTGACCGATATCGATTATAAGAATATTCGTGGACTGTAAATTCTTGTAAATGATGTGGAGAGGTCCGGAATTTTGCCATTCCGGGCCTCTTACTATAAAAGACATTCAGCCCACTGCAAGTATTCGCCATGTAGTACGGTGCCAGATTGCAGTCGACATTCCGTCGACTCATGTGAAAGGGTTCGACGATGAGCCGCTTTGTTACCCGTTTCTCCGTCGCAGCCGCGCTGGCGGCAGGCGTATCCATGGTTGCAAGCCCGGTTTTCGCCGCACAGCTTCCGGCGGTGCCCGCACCCGCCGCGCCTGCCGTTTACAACGCCACGGCTGACAGTGGCGCGGTGCAGAACCGTTACCGGGGATGGAGCCCCTATGGCCGCTCCTACTATCGCCATCGCGGCGGTGTCAGCGGCGGCGACGTGCTGGCGGGCGTTCTGGTGCTGGGCGGGATTGCCGCCATCGCGAGCGCGGCCAGCAATGCCAACAACCGGGACCGCGATTATTATCGCGACCGGGAATACCGCAACCGCGATGACAATTACCGCTATCGGGAAAGCCAGCCCCAATATCCTGACCGCTATCAGGACGGTTACGATCAGGGCTATCGCGATGGCCGCGATACGGGCAACGCTGGCGATGGCTACTATCGCGGCTCGTCCAACGATGACCGGCAGTGGAGCAACGAAGATTACGCCCGCGCCCGCGATGCGCAGGACCCTTCGTTCGCTTACGGCAGCAACTGATCCGCCGCGCCACGAACGCAGGGAATAGTCCCTGAACGAAAAAGGGGAGGCCGCCCGTGAAGCGGTCTCCCCTTTTCGATTCGTGCCTGCGGTTGGCGCGGAATAAGCGGCGGATCAGATGTGGATCGGCTTGCCGCGCACGGCCATGGCCGCTTCCTTGATGGCTTCCGAATGCGTCGGGTGCGCGTGGCAGGTATAGGCGATATCTTCCGACAGCGCACCGAATTCCATCGCCTGCGCCACTTGCGCGATCATCGTGCCCGCAACCGAGGCGATGATCCAGGTGCCGAGCACGCGGTCGGTCTTGGCATCGGCGATCACTTTCACGAAGCCGTCCGGCTCATGATTGGTCTTCGCGCGGCTGTTCGCCATCATCGGGAACTTGCCGACCTTGACTTCGTAACCGGCTTCCTTCGCCGCTTCTTCGGTCAGGCCCACGCCCGCGATTTCGGGCGAGGTGTAAACGACGCTGGGGATCACGGCGTGGTTCACGATGCCGATCTGCCCGGCGATGTTTTCCGCCACGGCAATGCCTTCATCTTCCGCCTTGTGCGCCAGCATCGGGCCGGGGATCACATCGCCGATGGCCCACACGCCATCGGCCTTTGTGCGGAAATCGTGATCGGTTTCGATCTGGCCGCGCTGGTTGGTGGCGAGGCCGATAGCGCCGAGATTGAGCCCTTCGGTGTTCGGGCGGCGGCCGATAGCCACCAGCACGCAATCGGCTTCCAGCGTTTCCGCTTCGCCGCCAGCGGCGGGTTCGAGCGTGAGAGTGGCCTTGCCATCCTTCACCGTGGCGCCCGTCACCTTGGTGCCGAGCTTCAGCGTCATGCCCTGTTTCTTGAATATCTTGGCGGCTTCCTTGCGCACATCGCCGTCCATGCCGGGCAGCAGCGCATCGAGGAATTCGACCACGACGACTTCGGCGCCGAGGCGGCGCCAGACGGAACCGAGTTCCAGCCCGATCACGCCGCCGCCGATCACGACCAGCTTCTTCGGCACGGCGGCCAGCGCCAGCGCCCCGGTGGAATCGACGATCACGCCCTTCTCGTTATCGACTTCGACGCCGGGCAGGGGAGTGACGGAGGAACCCGTGGCGATGACCACGTTCTTCGCGGTGTAGGCCTTGCCCGCCACTTCGACGGTGTGCGCATCCTTGAACGCGCCCAGGCCCTTCAGCCAATCGACCTTGTTCTTCTTGAACAGGTATTCGATGCCGCCGGTCAGGCCCTTGACCGCATCCTTGCGCTGGCCCTGCATGACATCGAGATCGAGTTCCGGCTGAACCTTGATCCCCATCGCCGCCATCGCGCCACCCGCGGCCGCTTCGTAGAATTCCGAAGCATGCAGCAGTGCCTTGGAGGGAATGCAGCCCACGTTGAGGCAGGTTCCGCCCAGCGTTTCGCGCGATTCGACGCAGGCCGTCTTGAGACCAAGCTGCGCCGCACGGATCGCCGCGACATAGCCGCCGGGGCCAGCACCGATGACAAGAACGTCGTAATCGTATTCAGCCATTTCCAACTCCGTAGTGCGCATCCTTCGACAAGTTCAGGACGAGCGCACGCAGTTCAAATCCCCAACCCGCTCGCCCTTAGCCATCGGCAGGAGAGCGGCGCTGGCGATCACAAATCGATCAGAAGCCGGGTCGGGTCCTCGATCGCTTCCTTGATGGTCTTGAGCGCGGTCACCGCTTCGCGGCCGTCGATGATCCGGTGATCGTAGGACAGCGCGATGTACATCATCGGGCGGATCACGATTTCACCGTTGCGAACGACCGGGCGATCCTCGATCCGGTGCAGGCCGAGCACGGCAGACTGCGGCGGGTTGATGATCGGGGTCGACATCAGGCCGCCGAACACGCCGCCGTTGGAAATAGTGAAGGTGCCGCCCTTCATGTCTTCCATGGTCAGCGTGCCGTCCTTGGCCTTCTTGCCGTAATCGGCGATGGCCTTCTCGATCCCGGCGAAGCCTAGCTTGTCGCAATCGCGCACCACGGGGACGACGAGGCCGTTAGGGGCCGAAACCGCAATCGAGATATCGACGTAATCGTGATAGACGATTTCATCGCCGTCGACCTGGGCGTTGACCGCCGGAATGTCCTTCAGCGCCAGCACTGAAGCCTTGGCGAAGAACGACATGAAGCCCAGCTTGATGCCGTGCTTCTTCTGGAACACGTCCTTGTACCGGTCGCGCGCTTCGATGACGGCCGACATGTCCACATCGTTGAACGTGGTGAGCAGGGCGGCGGTGTCCTGTGCGCTCTTGAGGCGCTTGGCGATGGTCTGGCGCAGGCGCGTCATCTTGACGCGTTCCTCGTTGCGGCCCGCACCGGCTGGAGCGGCGGCAGCCGGGGCGCTGACGGCGGGCGCGCCGCCGCTGTCCTTGGCCTTGGCGGCGGCGATGACGTCTTCCTTGGTCAGACGGCCATCCTTGCCCGAACCCTTGATGGTGGAGGGATCGACACCGTGTTCCAGCACCGCGCGGCGCACGGCGGGGGACAGGGTCTGTGCGCCATCGCCATCCTGCGCGGCGTTTCCTGCGGGAGCGGCGGGGGCAGCGGCTTCCTTCGCGGCGGGAGCGGGGGCGGCAACGCCTGCGCCATCGGCCGAAAGCAGGGCGATCACCGCGCCCACTTCCACCGTATCGCCCACGGCGACCATGTGCTGCGCCAGGACGCCATCGCTCGGCGCGGGGACTTCCACCGCGACCTTGTCGGTTTCGAGGCTGACGATGGGCTCGTCCGCCTTCACTGCTTCACCGGGCTGCTTCAGCCATTCGCCCACGGTGGCTTCGGTAACCGATTCACCCAAAACGGGGACTTTGACTTCGATGGTCATCTTCGTGTTCCCTGTCCGATCAGGACTTTATGACTGTTACTTGCCGTCTTTGGTCAATTCGTAGGCGGCGGTCACGCCGTATTGCGGCTGTTCGCCGCCCGGCAGGCCGAGGGCCTTGTTGACCAGCGCCTGCTGCTGCGCGAGGTGCCGCCTGGCGAGACCCGTTGCCGGAGATGCCGAGGCATCGCGGCCCGCATAGCTGGGGCGCATCCCGGCCTTGCCCGCGGTCTTGAGCGCTTCCTCGATCTGGCTTTCGACGAAGAACCACGCGCCGTTGTTCTTCGGCTCTTCCTGGCACCAGACGACTTCTTCCAGATTGGCCATCGCCGTGAGGCGCGCGGCCAGTGGCTTGCCGGGGAAGGGATAAAGCTGTTCGACACGCACGATGGACACGTCTTCCAGCCCTTCGGCGTCGCGCTTTTCGATGAGATCGTAGGCGACCTTGCCCGAACAGAGCACGAGGCGGCGGATCTTGTCGTCGGCAATCGCCTTCGTGTCGCTGACGATGCGGCGGAAATGGCTGTCGCCCACGAATTCGGCGGCCGTGCTCTTGGCCATCGGGTGACGCAGCAGCGATTTCGGCGCCATGATGATCAGCGGCTTGCGGAACGGCCGCAGCATCTGGCGGCGCAGGACGTGGAAATAGTTCGCCGGCACCGTGATGTTGCAGACCTGGATATTGTCGTCCGCGCAAAGCTGGAGATAGCGTTCGAGGCGGGCGGAGCTGTGTTCCGGCCCCTGGCCTTCGTAGCCGTGCGGCAGCAGCAGCACGAGGCCGTTGGCGCGGAGCCACTTGGCTTCGCCCGCGGCGATGTACTGGTCGATCACGATCTGCGCGCCGTTGGCGAAATCGCCGAACTGCGCTTCCCACAGCACCAGCGTCTTCGGATCGGCGGAGGCGAAGCCGTATTCGAAGCCGAGCACGCCATATTCGGAGAGCGTGCTGTCATAGACTTCGAACTTGCCGTGCGGCAGCGTCGCCAGCGGCACGTACTTGTGTTCGTCTTTCTGGTCGATCCAGATCGCGTGGCGCTGGCTGAACGTGCCGCGGCCCGAATCCTGGCCCGAGAGGCGGACGCCGAAACCTTCCATCGTCAGGCTGCCGAATGCGAGCGCTTCGGCGGTGGCCCAGTCGAACCCTTCGCCGTCCTCGAACATCTTGCGCTTGGCATCGAGCACGCGGCCCAGCGTCTTGTGGATGGTCAGGTCGTCCGGCACCGTGGTCAGCGTGCGGCCGAGGCTTTCGAGCAGCTTGGGCTCAATCGCGGTGGCCACGTTGCGGCGCGCGGTTTCCGGATCGGCGGGCTTGTTAAGCCCGGCCCAGCGGCCGCCGAACCAGTCCGCCTCGTTGGGCTTGTAGGTCTTGCCGGCTTCGAATTCCTCGTCCAGCAGCCTGACGAAATCGTCGGTCGTCTGCTGGGCGAACGCATCGTCGATGACGCCTTCTTCCTTCAGCCGTTCGGCATAGATCGCGCTGACCGGCGGATGCTGGCGGATGCGGTCGTACATCAGCGGCTGCGTGAAGCCGGGTTCGTCGCCTTCGTTGTGGCCGAAGCGGCGATAGCACCACATGTCGATCACCACGTCGCGCTTGAAACGCTGGCGGTATTCCATCGCCAGCTTGCAGGCGAAGGTGACGGCTTCCGGATCGTCACCGTTGACGTGCAGGATCGGTGCCTGGACACCCTTCGCCACATCCGAGGGATAGGGCGAGTTGCGGGCGAATTTCGGGCTGGTGGTGAAGCCGATCTGGTTGTTGATGATGAAGTGGATGCAGCCGCCGGTGGAATAGCCGCGTACGCCCGAAAGGCCGAAGCATTCCCACACGATGCCCTGTCCGGCAAAGGCCGCGTCGCCGTGGATCAGCACGGGGAGGACCTGCTCGTGGCTTTCGAGATCGTCGCGGAAGGCCTGCTGCGCGCGGACCTTGCCCAGCACGACGCCGTCCACCGTTTCGAGGTGGCTGGGGTTGGGGACCAGCGACATGTGCACGGTGACCCCGTCGAATTCGCGGTCGGTGCTGGTGCCGAGGTGATACTTCACGTCGCCCGAGCCGCCGACGTCTTCCGGGTTGGCGCTGCCGCCCGAGAATTCGTGGAAGATCACGCGGTAAGGCTTGGCCATCACGTTGGCGAGCACGTTGAGGCGGCCCCGGTGGGCCATGCCGTAAACGATTTCGCGCACGCCGAAACGGCCGCCGTACTTGATCACCGCTTCGAGCGCGGGGATCATCGATTCGCCGCCATCGAGGCCGAAACGCTTGGTGCCGACGTATTTCTTGCCGAGGAACTTTTCGTACTGTTCCCCACGGATGACGGCGGCGAGGATCGCCTGCTTGCCGAGGACGGTGAAATCGATCGACTTGTCGGCGCCTTCCATCCGGTCCTGCAGGAACCGGCGTTCCTCCACATCGGCGATATGCATGTATTCGAGGCCGACCTTGCCGCAGTAATTGGCGCGCAGGATCTGCACCAGTTCGCGCGGGGTCGTCCATTCGAGGCCGAGGTTGCCGCCGACGTAAACCGGGCGGTCGAGCGCTTCGCCGACAAAGCCGTAGTATTCCGGCGTCAATTCGGCGGGAATTTCGCGTACCGACAGGCCCAGCGGATCGAGGTCCGCCGCAAGGTGCCCGCGCACGCGGTAAATACGGATGAGCAGCATGGCGCGGATCGATTCGTCCGCTGCCTGAACGATGGCGCCTTCGTCCATCGGCTTGCCCGATTTCGCGGCTGCTTCCTTGATCGCCACCGTCATCGCGGTGGGATCGAGCGCCTGGGTCAGATCGTCTTCCGCAGCACCGCCGACGAGCGGCCAGTTCCTGTTCTGCCAGGACGGTCCTTGCTGGGGGCCGTCAGGGATGAAATCGTGGCTTTCGTTGCCCATTAGGGTCACCTCTGGTTGCCTGGCTGGCCGGCAATGCCCCAATCGCGATTGCGCTCGCGGGGTAAGGATGGAGCCTCCGCCCGAAGGCGGAGGCTCGACAAGGCGTTACACGAGTTCCTTGAGGACTTCGCTCAGGGTTTCGCCAAGCAGCGACGGCGACGGGGAGACGCGGATGCCCGCTTCTTCCATGGCCGCGATCTTGTCTTCGGCGCCGCCCTGGCCGCCCGAGACGATAGCGCCGGCGTGGCCCATGCGGCGGCCCGGAGGCGCCGTGCGGCCCGCGATGAAGCCGACCATCGGCTTCTTGCGGCCGCGCTTGGCTTCGTCCTTGAGGAACTGCGCGGCTTCTTCTTCGGCGCTGCCGCCGATTTCGCCGATCATGATGATCGACTTGGTTTCATCATCCGCCAGGAACAGTTCGAGCACGTCGATGAAGTTGGTGCCGTTGACCGGATCGCCGC
>CAYXMY010000097.1:0-10132 GCA_964466155.1 uncultured Caenibius sp.
AAGGCGAACATTGTAATCAGCCAGATCACCGCGAGAAATTCGAGCGACTGGAACGCCGCGCCCGGATCGGCGCCTTCCTTGAGGCCGATCACCCCGAAGCCGAGGTAGATCAGAAACAGCGTGGTGCAGAAAAGGACGGTGCCGATGATGATGTAATCGATCATAAGCGCGCCCAGCCGCGCACCGCGTCCGGCGACCGTCAGCGACAGGGTCAGCCCTTCGGGCGTCACCAGTTCGCGGCGGCGTTTGTCCAGCACGGCGATATGGGGCGGAACGGCCATCGTCAGGCTCCGTCGCCCGGTTGCCGCCGCTTGCCGACCAGCAGGAAGTAGGCCAGCCACACCGCCAGCATGAAACCGCCGATGACGAAGCGGCTCTGCGTATCGGTGACAAGCTGGCGGACGAACCCTTCCAGCATTGCCGCCACAATCAGCATGACGATGACGCCGCTCATCACTTGCGCCGCGCGGCGGCCGCTTTGCGCGGCGGCGGCCATCACCGAACGGTTGCCGGGGAACGCCATCGACCGCCCGATATGGATGCCCGCGCCGCCTGCCAGCAGGATGGCGAAAAGTTCCGTCGTGCCGTGGACGGAGAGCCAGGCGATGAAATCCACCAGCAGTCCGGCATCGTGATAGAGCCACAGCATCGCGCCGAGCAGCGCCATGTTGTGGATCAGCAGCAGGATCGACGGCACGCCGAAAGCGAACCCGAGCGAGAACGCGAGGATCGAAACCCGCGCGTTGTTGCTGAAGAGGTAGGCCGCGAAGGCCGAAAGGCCATTGGCGCTGTCCGGTTTGTCGAATAAGGTCTGGCGCAGCGCGGCGGCTGAGGCGCCGGGCGCGCGCTGGTCCGAAAAATCGCCCGGCACCAGCGCGTGATACCATTGGGCATCGCTGGATACGAGCAGCCAGCCGACAATCGTCCCGGCAACCATCGCCGCCAGCGCGATCATGATATCGGGCCAGATGGCGCGAACGCTCGCGCTCCATCCGCCGCCGAGAAAGCGACGCAGCCAGCCGAACAAGCTGGTGCGCGGGCCATAGACCTGAAACCACGCGCGCTGCACCAATCCTTCGAGATAGGCCAGAGTCGCTGCATCCAGCGTGGTTTCGCGGGCCACCGCAAGGCTGGAGGCCGCCGTGCGGTAAAGCGCGGGCAGCGCCAGCACGTCATCGTCGGACAGCTTGCGCAGCCGCCCGGATTCCATGCGGGCAACGATGGTTTCCAGCCGTTTCCATTCGCCTTCCCGTTCCAGCCGGAACCGGTCGGACCGCAAGGCGGCTGCGGCGATATTGGGCGGAGCTTCGACCGTCTTGCGGCCAAAACGCGGGATCAGCGCCATGGGTGCCGACTCCTCTCATACAGGGGAAGGGCGCGAGGCGCAGGGGCGCGAACAGGCGCTGCGAGATTCATCCGATGCTCCCGGCGCGCTTGATGTCCAGATAGCGGTCGATCAGCCGATAACCGATTGTGTCCCACGGGGCCTCGATCACGTCGACGCCAAGCTGGCGCAGGCGTTGCAGGACCAGCGCGCGCTGCCGCTCCAGCGTATCCGCGCTGACCGCTTCTGCGAGCTTGCCGAGATCGGCGGGATCGGCCGCGACCAGTTCATCCAGTTCCGCATCTTCCATCGTCACGAACAGCACCACGTGTCGCTGCACCAGACGGCCGATGCTTTCGATCATCAGTTCGGCGCTGGTCGGGTCCGAAAAATCGGAGAAGAGCACGATCATCGAACGGCGCTCCAGCCGCGCGGACAGCGTGGCCAGCGCCAGCGTGAAGTTCGGTTCCTGCGAATGATAGTCCAGCCCTGCCGCCGCGCTTTGCAGGCGGTGGAAAGCGCGCGCATCGGTGACGAACGGCGTAATCAGTTCGACTTGCCGGGCAAAGCCGAACAGCGCCACCCGGTCCCCCCCTTTCAGCGCGACGTAGGATGCGGTCAGCGCGGCGGACACCGCCCGGTCGATGCGGGGCAGGCCGTCGATCGGTTCGCACATGGCCTGGCCGCAATCGAAGGCGAAGACGATGGGATTGTTGCGCTCGCTTTCGTATTCGCGGGCGAAGAGGCGGGTTTGCCGCGCGCTGCTTTTCCAGTCGATCCGGCGGCGGTCCATGCCCGCTTCGTATTCGGTCAGCGATTCGAACTGGCTGCCTTCCCCACGGATGCGGCGGGCGATGAGGCCGAATTGCGCATCGCGCAGGAACACCTGCAACGCAGGGGAACGGACGGGGGAAAGATCGGGCCAGATCCGCACTTCGCTGGCAAGCGTCCGGCTGACCTGCCGGTTGGCGAGGCCCAGCGGCCCGGACCAGCGCAGCCACAGCTTGTCGATGGCTGCCGTTCCGCGGCGGTTGGGGCGAGTGTGGGCCGTGCCCTGCCAATGCTCCCCCTCCGCCGGATCGCTGAGGAGAAGGTCGATCCGCCCCCTGTCAGCCAGGCGCGGATCGCATTGCAGCGATGCCTGCGGCGGGCGGTTGCTGCGCCGGGCGACGATATCGGCCATCACGGCGATGTCCATCGATCCGCCCACTTCGGTATCGGTCGGCGCGGCCAGCCGGACATCCCGCAGGCGGCCCGCCATCAGACCATCGAGCAGCACCAGCGCGAGCAGGGCCATGCCTGCGGCGGGCACCAGCACCCACGCGCCGGGCGCGGCGGCGGCCACGACCAGCGCCAGCGGCGCGGCGAGGGCCGCAAGCGTGGCGGTGCGGGCGGTGGGAACGATCATGGCGTGTCGCGCGGCCTTCGGTTAGCGCGGGGCTTCGGTGCGTTCGATCAATTCGGCGACCAGCGCTTCGATCTGCCGCCCTTCGATTTCTGCTGCCGGAGACAGCAGCAGGCGATGGCGCAGAACAGCAGTGGCGAGCGCTTTCACATCGTCGGGCAGGACATAATCACGCCCTTGCAGCGCCGCCCGGCTGCGCGCGGCATTCGCCAGCATGACTGCCGCGCGCGGGCTGGCGCCGCTCGCCAGATCGGCGCTTTCGCGCGTCGCGCGGACGAGGCGGACGACATAATCGATAATTTCCGGCGCGATGGTCACCGATTTCACCGCTTGCACCGCATCGGCCAGCGTGGCCGCATTCGTGACCGGGCCGACACCGAAATCCTCAGGCTTGGCCGGGCCGCCGTGTTCGCCGAAACGGGTGACGATGGCCGCTTCCTCCTCCGCGCTGGGATAGGGGACCAGCAGCTTGAACAAGAACCGGTCGAGCTGGGCTTCGGGCAGGGGATAGACGCCCTGATTCTCGATCGGGTTTTCGGTCGCCACCACCAGAAACCGTTCGGGCAAGGCGTGCCGTTCGCCATCCAGCGTGACGGCGCGTTCCTGCATCGCTTCCAGCAGCGCGGCCTGCGTCTTGGGTGGGGTGCGGTTGATTTCATCGGCCAGCAGCAGCTCGCAGAAGATCGGCCCGCGCGTCAGCGTGAACTGGCTGGTCTGGAAATTGAACAGGTTGGAACCCAGGATATCGCCCGGCAGCAGGTCCGGCGTGAACTGAATGCGCCCGTAATCGAGCCCCAGCGTGCGGGCAAAGCATTGCGCGATGAATGTCTTGGCAACGCCCGGCGGGCCTTCCAGCAGGACGTGACCATGGCTCACCAGCGCGATTAGCAGATGGTCCAGCGTCTCCTTCTGGCCGATCACCGCCTTGCCCACTTCGGCGCGGATCGTCTCGGTGAGCCCGCGCAACTGATCGAGTGTCATGGTCATTTGCCGAGCATCCTTTCAATCTGCTTGAGCGCTTCGGCGGCGCGCAGCAATTCGGTTTCGTGGCGGGCGTGGCCCAGTTTGCCGGTCATGGCGGCGAAGGGGACGGCGGCTTCGCCGCGCGTGGCAAGCGCGGTTTCGATCCGTTCGTCCATGGCGATGCCGTCGTCCTGCCATTGCAGGCCCAGCGCGTGGGCGATGCGCCGCCGCAT
Source organism: uncultured Caenibius sp. (assembly GCA_964466155.1). Classification (GTDB taxonomy): domain Bacteria; phylum Pseudomonadota; class Alphaproteobacteria; order Sphingomonadales; family Sphingomonadaceae; genus Caenibius. Next base: position 3,926 of record CAYXMY010000097.1, read on the forward strand.
CAGCGCGGCATAGGGCGGCCCGAGGAGATGGAGACGGCCGGTGCGGCGGATGAACCCGGCGGAATTTTCCACCAGTTGCCGCTTGCCGAACGCGATGGCCCGGTTTTCCGCGAGCGGTGGGCCGAACCGGCGCAGCGCGCGCCAGCCGATGACAATCGCCGCGATCACGAGGCAGAGCGTGGCGGCGAGGAACGGCGGCGTGAAGGCCAGCGTCAGCAGGTTCATCGACTTGCCGAGCCCGTTCTGCGTCACATCGAACGCGATGGCGGGTTCCGCGCCGTTCAGCGCGGCATCGAACAGACGGGCGGCCATGATCGCGTTGGGCGCGCGGGCCATGCCGTAATTGTCGAGCAGATCGGGTTCGAAGACGAAGATCACCGGATAGATATCTTCATCGTCCCCGCCGAGTTGCGGATCGTATCCGGCCAATTGGTTCAACGCCGGATAGTGCCCCGAATCGGCGAGATAGCCGGCAAGGATACGCTGCCCGTCCCCGCTGGTGACGAGCGGAACCAGATTGTCGCCCGTGCCGGATTGCACCTGGTTATGGACCGGTAGCGGGCCTTTCACCCCCGCGCCAGACCATTCGGCTACGTCGCCCGTGTGCAGCGTCAGTTCGTCGGCAAAGCCGGGCCAGGACGGGGGGCGGGCTCCCCCCAGTTCGACCCAACCCGCTTTCGCGCCTTTCTGCTGCTGGGGCAGCGGCTGCGCGTTCCATTTGGGCAGGATGACGAGCGTCGGCCCGGCATGGCGGCGCGCGTTGACGATTTCGGTGAGGTCTTCGGGCTTGGCCTCGTGCGGCGGGCTGAGGACGAGCAGCCCCGCTTGCGCCAGGGCGCCTTCGTTCCGGTTAATGGTAACGGTGTGGCCGGTCGTCTCCATCAGCCGCACCAGCGCGGCAAAGCCGTTCAAGCCCTTGCCCGCCGCATGGCCGCCGCCGTTGTTGGTGTTCGTGCCGGTGTTGTCCGTGCCGATGAAGTAAAGCGTGAGCAGGAACGTGAGCGCGCCGAACAGCAGCATGCCCAGCACCGCGCGCGGAGAGAATGGGTTGGCTGTGCGTGCCGTCACCGTGCTGCCGCCGCGTCGAAGTATTCGCCATCGAGCCGCGCCAGCGCGAAGTCGGCATAGGCGCTGCGGGCCGCGCGCCAGTCATCCGCATCGAGATTGCGCAGGGCGAACAAGCTGCGTTCCACGCGTTCGGCAATCGTGCCGAACGCGGTGCGCGCCCGGTCCGGCAGGCTGGGCATGGCGGCGATTTCACGCGCCGTGCTCGACGGTTCGAGCCAATCCGGCCGGGCGGCGCGAATCTGGCCGACGCTGCGGATCAGCAGCAGGTGCGTCGCCTCGTCATAGCGGCCCGCCGCTGCCAGCGCGTCCGCATCTTCGAGCAGGGCGAGCGCTTCGTCACGGTCGGGCGTCCATTCGGGCTCTACCCCCTGGCCACGCGGACGCCAACCGAGCAGCGGCTTGAGCAGCTTCCAGGCAATCAGCGCCAGGCACAGGACGATAATGACGATCATCGTCCATTTGACGATGGACCAGTTGGCAACCAGCCCTTCCGCCAGCGGCTTGAGCCATTCGCCCAGCCAATTCCCCAGCGTTTTCAGCCATTCCGGCGTTTCCGGAGTTTTTGGCGGGGGTGCGGGCGGGACGGGCGCGAACTGGATATCGGAATCGGCGCGTCTCGCCTCCCAGTTCTTCGCGGCGGCCGCGGCAATGGCAGAAGATCCCGTCGTCACGCCTTGCGTGGTGGCATGCCTTGCACGGGCGCGCAAGGCGTGCCGTTCATCCCCGCGGGCGGGCCTGAGGATAAGAACCTAGAATGCGTAGCTCTTTGCAATGAAAGGCTAATTCCTCCACCGCTCGATCCAGTGCGGGATCGCCCGGCGCACCTACGATATCGGCATAGAACATGGTGGCGGCAAAGCTGGCGCCCTTCTGATAGCTTTCCAGCTTGGTCATGTTGACGCCATTGGTCGCAAACCCGCCGAGCGCCTTATATAACGCGGCGGGCACGTTCTTCACTTCAAACACGAACGTGGTCATCGCCGGCTTACCCGCCAGAGTGGCCGGGTCCAGCGGTTCACGCGCCAGCACGACGAATCGCGTGGTGTTGTCGGCCGCGTCGGCGATTTCCTCCTCGGCCACGGTAAGGCCATAGAGATCGGCGGCAATGCGCGGGGCGATGGCGCAGGCCAGCGGATCGCCCATCTCGCGGACCAGCGCGGCCGCGCCCGCCGTATCGGCATAGGCCATCGGCGTGATATTGTGCTCGCGCAGATAGAGCCGCGTCTGGCCCAGCGCCTGAGGATGGCTGTAGGCCGCGCTGAACGGGCCGTTGCCCAACCCCATCACCGCGTAGGAGATCGGGAGGAAATATTCCCCGACAATCGACAGCCCGCTTTCCGGCAGCAGGAAATGGATGTCCGCCACGCGGCCATGCTGCGAATTTTCGATCGGGATGATCGCGGAACCGGCCTGCCCGTTCTTGACCGCATCGAGCGCGTCTTCGAACGCGAAGCAGGGAAGCGGCAGGCAATCGGGATCGAAATCGAGCGCGGCCTTGTGCGAATTGGCCCCCGGCGCGCCCTGAAAAGCGACGGTTCGCGCGGGATTGGCGGCGGCGGCGGCAGTCATCTCTTCAACGAGCGCGCGGGCCGGTTCGGGGAAATTGTGCATGGGGCGAGCGCTAGGCGCTGCGCGGAGAATCCGCAATGGGCCTTGCGAACATGGCAAGTGGACACTAGAGCAGCGACAGAAAAACCTAAATACGCGGGGCCGATGGGGATGGACGACCGTTTCAATACGATTGCAGGCTGGACATTGTTTGCTGGCGTTGTCGCTTTGGGTCTCTCCAGCATCAGCGCCAAATATTACGAGGCGGATAAGCATCATCCTCCTCACAAGATGGGCTATGAAATCCAGGGCGTCGAAGCCGAAGGCGGGGCTGACAAGGGTCCGCCGTTCGCTACGCTGCTGGCTTCCGCCAATCCCGCGAACGGTGAAAAGCTGTTCGGCAAATGCACCTCGTGCCACACGATCAATGCTGGCGGCCCCAACGGGATCGGCCCGAATCTGCACGGCGTGGTCGGTGAAGCGATTGGCAAGGGCGCGGGCGGTTTCGCGTTCTCCAGCGTGCTTTCGGGGCATGGCGGCAACTGGACGTTCGATCTGCTGAACGAATGGCTGACGAGCCCGAAAGCGTTCGCGCCGGGCACCAAGATGAGCTTTGCCGGGCTCAGCAAGCCGCAGGATCGCGCCGATATCATCGCCTATCTGAACACGCAGGGTTCGAATCTGCCGCTGCCCAAGCCTGACGCGGCACCCGCCGCGGGCGATGCAGCCAAGGATGGCGCTGCTGCTGGAAAGCCGGGTGACAAGCCTGCTGAAGGCGCCGCGCCCGCCGCTGGCGCAGCGGCGGCACCCGCTGCCGGGGCTGCTCCGGCTGGCGACAAGGCGGCTGCTCCTGCCGCGCACTGACGCTGCACACTGACAGGGCGCGCATGGCCTGTGCGCAGGCCCGCGTTGCACCATATCTTTGACGGGGCGGGACATCGATCCCGCCCTTGTTGCATGGCGCTCTGGATCGCCGCGCGGCTGCACGGTTCGCAATGCCGAAGCGGTTGACACAGAACGGCCTGAAAGTACGGTTGTCACCCCCTCCTTCCCACGGGTTTCGCGCAGGCTCGCACAAGGTTCGGGTAGAGAGTGAGCGCAGCCGAAAAGGCCCTGAATCGCCGGGTTTCCGCCTGCCTCCGGACAAATGCGTCCGGCGCACCCGCCCTTGGACGGGCCTTTCGTAAGCGGGCCGGTGCGGCGCATCGGGTGTGACTTTTCGTGCCGGTATCCTGATACCGCTTTGCTCCACCATGCCCGTCGATTGCGGCAGGACCCACCGCCACAAGAGCGATGGCCGACAGGCGAAGGGAGCGAGTGGAGAGTGTTCCGGGCTGCGTCATCCGGCAGGTTAGGCCAGATTTTTGGCGTGTAGGAAAGTTTTTGCGCGCGGGGATGATGAGGGGAGATTGCAGGAAGCGATCTTCACCCCACCCAAAAAGCAGCCCTCAACCGCGCCCCTTGAATCCTTGCGCGATCACATACCATTCCGACGAATCCTTGCGGCTGGCGGGGGGTTTGGCATGCTTGATGCTGGTGAAGTGGCGCTTGAGCAGGGCAAGCAGATCGGTGTCCGTCCCGCCCGCCAGCACCTTGGCGACGAACGCGCCGCCGGGCTCCAGCGTCTGGATCGCGAAATCGACGGCCGTTTCGACCAATCCCATGGTGCGCAAGTGGTCGGTCTGTTTGTGACCGACCGTGTTGGCCGCCATGTCCGACAAGACGAGATCGGGCGGTCCGTCGAGCGCGGATTCGAGCGTGCCGGGTGCTTCGTCCGCCATGAAATCCATCTGGAAGATCGTGACGCCTTCGATCGGTTCGGTGGGCAGCAGATCAATGCCGACCACGCCAGCACGCGGCGCGCGTTTGCGCACGACCTGGCTCCACCCGCCGGGCGCGATGCCGAGATCGACCACGCGCCGGGCGGATTTCAACAGGCCGAACCGGTCATCCAGTTCCACCAGCTTGTAGGCCGCGCGGCTGCGATAGCCATCCGCCTTCGCCTGCCGGACATAGGGATCGTTAAGCTGGCGGGTGAGCCAGCGGGCGGACGATTGCGTGCGCTTCTTGCCCGTGCGCAGCTTCTTGTCCGGGTCCTTGCCCGAGCGGCTCATTTGCGGTTTCCTCGTTTTGCCTTGCGGCTGGCGGCAAGGGCATATTCCATGCGTCCGTCGGATGCCATCAGGCTGCGCAATATGCCTTCGCGAATGCCGCGGTCGGCCACGCCCAGCCGTTCGGCCGGCCAGATGTCGAGAATTGCTTCGAGAATGGCGCAGCCTGCGATCACGAGGTCGGAGCGTTCGCGCCCGATGCAGGGCAGTTCGCGCCGCTCTTCCGCTGACATGACGGCGAGCCGCTGGCTGATCAGGCGCATCGAATCGGCGGGCACGACGAGGCCGTCCACCGCCCTGCGATCATACTGCGGCAATTCGAGATGCAGGCTGGCGAGCGTTGTCACCGTGCCGCTGGTGCCGAGCAGGCGCAGTTCAGGCCGGCGCGAGGAAGCGATGCGCGTAGCGAACTCCGCGAAACTGTCGGCAACGAGCTTGCGCATCGCGGCGTAGCGCGCGGTGCGATCCGTCATCGTTTTGCCTTCGCCAGCACAGGTTTCGGTTAGCGAGACGACGCCCCAGGGGACGCTTTGCCAATCGAGGATGCGCGGAACGCCCGCGCCCTGTTCGATCAGCACCAGTTCGGTCGATCCGCCGCCGATATCGAAGATCATCGCCGGACCGGTGCCCTCTTCCAGCAGGATGTGGCAGCCCAGAACGGCAAGCCGTGCCTCGTCCTGCGCGGAAATGACATCGAGCATGATGCCGGTTTCGCGCTTGACCAGATCGATGAATTCGCCCCCATTCTGAGCGCGGCGGCAGGCTTCGGTGGCGACTGACCAGGCAAGCCTGACATTCCGGCGCTTGAGCTTTTCCGCGCAGATCCGCAGCGCACCCAGCGTGCGCTCCATCGCCGCGTCGCTGAGGCGGCCGGTCTGCGCCAGGCCTTCGCCCAGCCGGACGACACGGCTGAAAGCATCGATGACGGTGAAATGCTGCCCCGATGGGCGGGCGATCAGGAGGCGGCAGTTGTTGGTTCCGAGATCCAGCGCCGCGTAGGCCTGACGCTGCTGTGTGATTGTGCTGGCGCTTGCGTCCCATCCTGTGGCGGGGCGAGTATGTGTTGGCTTGCCTTTACCGGGCGGCCGGGTTTCCGAACGGACCTTGGGTGTCTGCTGCGCCCGCCTTTTCCGGCTTGTTGCGCTGCGGCCTTGATCCGCCTTGGCCTCGTTCTGCCGCTCCGGCGGAGAAGTATCCGCCATAACAAGTGATCTTTCTTATGCTTATGCCCGCCAAAAAAGCGCGGGTACTTGGCGGCAATGCTACAGGCGGTGGACGAATCCGGCAAGGGGACATCGGTATGAAAGCGGGGCGCGAAAGCGAGCTCTTCCGCTGGCCGCGCGGAAAGTATGCACGCCCCCTTGACCGGAGAAACCTCCCAGCCTAGATGCCCGCCACACGCGGTGCCCCGTCGTCTAAAGGTAAGACTACGGACTCTGACTCCGTCAATCGAGGTTCGAATCCTCGCGGGGCATCCAGA
>CAYXMY010000098.1:0-9924 GCA_964466155.1 uncultured Caenibius sp.
TTCGAGCGCGGCGACCAGAGGCTGCGAATCGGCCAGCGGGCGAAGTGCGATGGCCAGTTGCGCGCAATTCCATGACAGCGCTTCCACTTGCCGCCCGAAGGCATAGAGGCCGGAATGATCGAAATAGGCGGCGGTGAAGCCCATTTCCCACTGCGGCAGCCAGCGCCAGGGGCCGTAATCGAAACTTTCGCCCGTGATGTTCATGTTGTCGGTGTTGAGGACGCCGTGGACGAACCCGGCGCTCACATAGCTCGCCGCGAGATCGGCCAGCCGCTCCACCACCTGATGGAGCAGGATGACCGCCGGTTCATCGCGCGCCGGTGCGTCTTCCGGCGGCGGCGGGCCGGGGTATTGCGCCAGGCAGTAATCGACCAGCGCGGCCAGCAGGGCTGGTTCATCGAGCGCCGCGAGCCGTTGGAAGCTGCCGATGCGGATATGGCCGTGGCTGAGGCGGGTAAGCACGGCGGAGCGGGTGGGGGAGGGTTCGTCGTTCCGCCACAGGCTTTCGCCCGTTTCGATCACCGAGAAGGTCTTGCTGGTGTTGGCGCCCAGCGCTTCCAGCATTTCGGTGGCGAGGATTTCGCGCACCGCGCCTTTCAGCGTCAGCCGCCCGTCGCCGCTGCGGCTGTAAGGCGTCTGGCCCGATCCCTTGGTCCCCAGATCGAGCAGGCGGCCCTGTCCATCGCGCAATTGCGCGAACAGGAATCCCCGGCCATCGCCGATATCGGGATTGAATACGCGGAACTGGTGCCCATGGTAACGCAGCGCCAGCGGTTGCGGCAGATTGTCCGGCAGCGGTTCGAAACGGCCGAAATGGGCGATCCATTCGGCATCGGTCAGCCGGTCGAGGCCGATGGCCCGGTCCCACCGGCGGTTGCGGAAGCGGAGTCTGGTTTCCGGAAAATCGGCGGCGGCCACGGGATCGCCCAGCCATCCTGCAATTGCGAGGATTTGCGGATCGGGCATGTATGGGGCGGCTTGCGGTTCGGCACGCATGACGCAATAGTGGCCGGGACAGGCAGTCGGCGCAAGCCGGTCGGGACAATTTTCAGCTATGGGGCGCGCCGATGGCAGGGACCACCACGCAAGGCACGAATGGATTCGAGGATCGTTTCTGGAGTAGCCCCGATGGGCTGAAGCTCCATTTTCGGGACTATGCGGGGCCGGATGACCGTCCGCCGCTGCTGTGCCTTCCCGGTCTTACGCGCAATGCCCGCGATTTCGAGCCGGTGGCGGCACGCTTCGCGGGGGAATGGCGGATGATCTGCCCGGATATGCGGGGCCGGGGCGACAGCGACTATGCCAAGGATAGCGAAAGCTACAATCCGCTGGCCTATGTCGCCGATGTCGAAGCGTTGCTGGCGGCGGAAGGGATCGACCGTTTCGTGGCCGTCGGCACTTCCCTGGGCGGGCTCATGACGATGTTGCTGGCGCTGGGCGGGGCGGATCGCATCGCGGCTGCAGTGCTCAACGATATCGGCCCGGCGATCGAAACCGCCGGGCTGGAGCGGATTCGGTCCTACGTCGGCCAGTTGCGCAGCTTCCCGACCTGGATGCATGCGGCCCGCGCGCTGGAGGAAGGCCAGCACGATGTCTATCCCGATTACACGATTGCGGAGTGGCTGCGGCTGGCCAAGCGGCTGATGGACTATACCGGCAGCGGGCGCATCACGTTCGATTACGATATGAAGATCGCCGAACCGTTCCGCCAGCCGGGCGGCGAAAGCGCCAGCCCTAACATGTGGCCCGCGTTCGAAGCGCTGGCCGGGCGGCCGGTGCTCGCCATCCGGGGCGAATTGTCGGACATACTTTCGGATGCGACGCTCAAGGTCATGGCCGCGCGGCTGCCGGGGATGGAAAGCGTGACGATTGCCCACACCGGGCACGCGCCCACGCTGGATGAGCCGGAAGCGCTGGATGCCATCGCGCGCCTCCTGGCGGGTGTCGCATGAGTGGAAACGGTGCGCCGTTGCGTTTTCTTCATCTCCATTCGACTTTCAACGCGGGCGGCAAGGAATTGCGCTGTGCCCGGCTGATCAATGCCTTCGGCCCCAAGATCGCGCACGAAATCGTCTCGGCGGAGCCGCAGGCTCTCTCTGCCGCGCGGCATATCGATGGTGCCATCCGGGTTAGCTATCCGGGCCATTTCCCGTCTCTCGCCGGTATGCCGACGCCATGGCGGCTGCACCGGATCGCCAATGCGATGCGGGGATTCGATCTCATCCTCACTTACAACTGGGGGGCGATGGATGCGGTGATGGCGCATACCATCTTCGCGCAACCGTTCGGCTTGGCGCCGCTGGTCCACCATGAAGACGGCTTCAACGCGGACGAGGTGGACAGGCTCAAGACTTCGCGCAACTGGTATCGGCGGATCGCGCTGGGCCGGGCGGAGGCGCTGGTCGTCCCGTCCGCCAATCTCGAACGCATCGCCCGCGATATCTGGTTGCAGCCTGCGGGAAAGGTCCTCCGGATCGCCAATGGCATCGCGACGCGCGATTATATGCGCAAACCCCGCAAGGATGCGCTGCCCCGGCTGATCAAGCGCGACAAGGAATGCTGGGTCGGCACGCTGGCCGGGCTGCGCCAGGTCAAGAACCTGCCGCGCATGGTGCGCGCCTTTGCCGGGCTGCCCGATCATTGGCAACTGGTGATCCTGGGCGATGGGCCGGAGCGGGACGCCATCCGGCAGGAGGCTGCCCGCCTCAATATCGTCCACCGCGTTCATCTGCCTGGTTTCGCCGATCCGGCCAAGGCGGCGGGGCTGTTCGATATTTTCGCGCTGTCGTCAGATAGCGAACAGTTCCCGCTTTCGCTGGTGGAAGCGATGGCGGCAGGGCTGCCCGTGGCGTCGCCCGCGGTGGGGGATGTGATGCAGATCGTGGCGGCGGACAACCGCCCCTATATCGTGCCGCCGGGCGATGAAGCGGCGCTGGCCGCCGCGCTGGCGCAACTGGCCGCCGATGCCGATCTGCGCAAGGCCGTGGGGCAGGCCAACCGGGAACGGGCGCAAAGCCGCTATGACGAAAACGCGATGATCGATGCCTATCGCGCGCTTTATGCGGAAGTCATGGGGCGGAAAACCATTCCCTGAGCGTGCGTTTCAGCCCCGGTTAACCCGCATCGGGCTTGTTTCGCGGGGACAGCTTGCCTTTCCCCGTTGAATTGACCGCCCCATCCGCTAAACAGCCCGAACCGTTCCACCTGCCGTTTTCGGCACACGAAACACGAAAGCGCCCGCGTGGCACTCAGACTGAACCGCCCTCAATCCCGTTCCGAACAACTGGCCGAGCGCAAGGCAGCCGAAGATAACGCGTTCATCCGCGAGATCGACGAAGCCGTGCGGCAGGACTCGATGGCCAAGATGGCCAAGCAATACGGTATTCCCGTGCTTTCGGCGATTGTTGCCGGGCTGGTCGGTTTCGGCGGCTATCTCTTCTGGCACGAACGCCAGCAGAGCGGGCTCGAAACCAGATCGGAAGAACTGGTGCGGGCAATCGATACGCTGGGCGCCGGGCATCCCCAAAATGCCGATCAACAGCTTGCCAAGCTGATCGGCGGTTCAGGGGATGGAACGAAGGCATCGGCCAACCTGTTGCGCGCGGGGATCGCGATGGAACAGGGGCGCAAGGCCGATGCGATCAAGCTTTACGATGCGGTTGCCGCCGACAGCGGCGTGCCCGCGCCTTATCGCGATCTGGCGACGATCCGCTCTGTGGCGGCGAATTTCGACGCGATGAAGCCAGACGATGTGATCGCCCGGCTCAAGCCGCTGGCGATACCGGGCAATCCCTGGTTCGGCAGCGCGGGCGAACTGGTCGGCGCAGCCTATCTCAAGCAGGGGCAGAACAATCTGGCCGGGCCGCTGTTCGCTTCCATCGCCAAGGATGACACCGTGCCTGAAACCGTGCGCGGCCGGGCGCGGCAACTTGCCGGGCTGCTCGGGGTCGATGCGATTGCGGATGCCGATACTTTCGTCAAAAAGGCAGGCGCGGATATGGCTGCGGCTGCTCCCTCGCCGGCTCCCGCCGCACCGGCGCAATAATTCAAGAGGATTGCTTCAGGTATGAAACGGATCATTGCAAGCCGCTCTCTTGCGCTTCCGCTCGCTGTGTTGCTGGCTGCCGGACTTGCCGGATGCGGTGTCGTTGGCGGGGGTAAGCCCAAGCGCCAAACTCCGACTATTGGCAATCGCGTTCCGATCCTTTCACGGATTGAAAGCGGGGCCAAGGTCGATCCGGCGTTGGCTGCCGTGCAGGTGGTTCTGCCCACCGAGGAAGTCAACGATCAGTGGGCTCAGGCCGGTGGCCCGGCTTCGAAGGCGGCCGGGCATCTCGCGCTGTCGCCCAATCCGGTGCGGGTGTGGACCGCTTCGATCCCCGGAACGAACGGCAAGCGCCGCCTTGCCGCTGCACCGGTGATCGGCAATGGCCGGCTCTATGTGATGGACACGGATTCGGTCGTTCACGCATTCGATGCGCAGACGGGCCGCCCCGTGTGGCAGCGGACGCTTGACGTTCCCGGCAATTTGCGCGCGGCAGCCTTCGGCGGCGGTGTCAGCTATGCCGAAGGGCGCATCTATGCCACCAATGGCGTGGGTGAAGTGGCGGCGCTCGACGCCAATACCGGCTCGCAGATATGGAAAGCGAAGCCCGCCGGGCCGCTGCGCGGTTCGCCGACGATTGCTTTCGGCGCCGTCTATGTGATGACGCAGGACAACCAGATTTTCGCCGTGGATGCCAGCGACGGTTCGCCCTTGTGGCAGGAATCGGGCGCGCAGGCGCAAGCCGGGGTGTTCGGCGTGGCTGCCCCCGCAGCGGGGCAGGGTACGGTCGTCGCGGGTTATAGCACCGGCGAACTGGTCGCCTATCGCTATGAAAATGGCCGCACGCTGTGGTCCGATGCGCTGGCGCGCACTTCGATCTCCACGCAGGTCGGCACGCTGACGGACGTGGATGCCGATCCGATCATCGATGCGGGCCGGGTCTATGCCCTGGGGCAGGGCGGCCGCATGGCGGCTTACGAACTGGTCACGGGCCAGCGCCTGTGGGAACTCAGCCTTGCGGGCATTTCCACTCCGGCAGTGGCGGGGGAATGGATTTTCACGCTGACGGACGATGCCCGCCTGCTCGCCATTCAGAAATCGAGCGGCCGTGCCCGCTGGATCACGCAATTGCGCGAATGGCGCAAGGCGAAGAAGCAGGAAGGGCAAGTCTTCTGGACGGGGCCTGTGCTCGCGGGCAACCGCCTGTGGGTCGCCAATTCGCTGGGTGAGCTTTACGCCGCCAATGTCACCGATGGCACGGCCGTCCAGTATGCGGATCTCGGGTCTTCGGTTTCGCTGCCGCCGGTGGTTGCCAATCGCACGCTCTACATCATGAACGACGACGGGAAGATCACCGCCTACCGTTGATCCCGGCGGAACGGCAACGGACTTGAGCGAAGGGGCGGGCATGCGTTTGGGCGTGTCCGCCCCTTGCTGTACGTTACCCTCTCCTTAACCCAAGTCGACTAGGGATCGGGCGATGGACGAGCCGCAGCAGAATATTGGCGCCATGCCAAAAAGCGATGTTTCGGCGGGCGTCGGCCTGATCGGCGTTGCCGGTTTGATGGTGTGGCTGCTCATTTGCCGCAACTGGCCGGATATCGCCCCGATGTTCGGCGGCGATGGCTACCGGGGCCGGTTGAGCGGGCCTTTGGCCGCGCTGCTCGCGCTGCTGTTTTCCGGCATTCCCATGGTCCTGTGGTCGCTGTGCGTCGACAAGGTGCACCGCCGCGCCTCCACCGGGCTGGACTGGAACAATCCGCGCCCCTTGTCGGCGGCGCTGGAAACCGCGATTGTCAAAGTGGCGGGGCTGTGGGCCACCTGGGCAGCCATTGCCGCGATTTATTGCATCGGGCGCTGGTACTGGCGAGGGGACTATCTCTTTGCCATGGAATTGCTGGGCGCGCTGATCGGCCCGATGATCCTGCTGTCCATTCCCTATGTCCTCTGGCTCGACCGGTATATGGTCAATCCGCGCGATCATAGCTGGCATTTCGGCGCCATGCTGATCGGGCGGGAACCGTATGAGCGTGCAATGGTCTATCACCACTTGCGCGGGTGGGCGGTGAAGGGGTTCTTCATCGCCTTCATGTTCGCGATTCTGCCGGGCGGCTGGGCCGCTGCGGTCGGCGCCAGTCTCGATGAAGGGCTGAACAACCCGGTCGCGTTCTGCATGTACCTGATCAATTTCATGTTCATGATCGACGTGCAGATCGCGATGGTCGGCTATCTGCTGACGCTCAAGCCGCTCGATGCGCAGATTCGCACGGCGAACCCGTATCTCGGCGGGTGGCTCTCTGCGCTGCTGTGCTATCCGCCGTTCCTGCTGATGAACGGCGGGAATGTGCTGGATTACCACGTCAACACCGCGGATTGGGCCTATTGGTTGCAGGGGCATACCGCCTTGCTGTGGGTGTGGGGCGCGTTGCTGGTGTGCCTGACGGCGATCTATGCTTGGGCGACGGTGGCATTCGGCATCCGCTTTTCCAATCTCACCTATCGCGGGGTGCTGACGAACGGGCCTTATCGCCTGACCCGCCATCCGGCCTATCTTTCCAAGAACCTGTTCTGGTGGCTGGCGAGCCCGCCGTTCCTCGTCACCAGCCATTCCTTCGTCGATATGGTGCGCAACACCGTGCTTATGGCGGTTGTCAGCGGCATCTATTACTGGCGCGCCCGGACGGAAGAAAAACACCTGTTGGGTGAAGATGCCAAATATCGCGCCTATCACGCGTGGATGGGGCAAAATGCGCGGATCACCTGTTCGCTCGGGAAACTGTTACGGCTGTTCCGGCCGCGCGGGCCGGTGGCGGAAGCCACCCCATAATCAGAGCTTTTCGGCGCTTGCCACTTCGTAACGGGTGATGTCGCGGTCGGTGAGGCCGAGCGCTGCGCGTTCTTCCTGCCAGCGGCGCATATGCGGTGTGGTGAAATGCGCGGTGAGCGCTTCCCCGCTGACCCATGCTTCGCTGACCCGGATCAGCCCCGGCTCGCCAATATCCTCGGCATAGCTGTAAGCCAGGCAACCCGATTCCAGCCGCGTTTCTTTCACCACGCGCTGCATGATCGGGCGGGCTTCGTCCAGCCGTTCGCGGGGAAGGCGAAAATGGCCGGATACGAGGATCATGTCAGAAGCGTTCCGCGTCATAGATGCGGGTGAGATCGCTTGCCCATGGCCCATTGTAGAGGTCGAGCAGGCGCTGCGCCGGGACGATCCCGCTTGCCGCGATCTCCTTCAAGGGGGTGAGGAAACGGCTTTCGTCTTCCCCGGCGGCGTTGCGATAGCCGCGCGCGGTGAGGCCCGCGCTGGCGATCTCCAGCACATGCCCGGCAATATCGCGCAGCACGCCGCCGCCCGGCAGCGGGGCATCGAGCGCAAGTTTGGGCACCGCATTGCGCAATGCCTCACGCTCTTCCATCGACCAGTGCCGGACCAGATCCCACGCCGCATCCAGCGCGCCCTGATCGTACAGCAGGCCGACCCAGAAGGCGGGCAAGGCGCTGATTTGTGGGGTAAGCCCGCCATCCGCGCCGCGCATTTCGAGGAAGCTCTTCAGCCGCACTTCGGGGAAGGCGGTGGAAAGATGATCGGTCCAATCGCTTTCCGTCGGCAGTTCGCCGGGCAGGGCGGGCAATCGGCCCTGCAGAAAATCGCGGAAGCTCTGCCCTGCCGCGTCGATATATTTCCCGTCGCGGAACACGAAATACATCGGCACGTCGAGCATGTAGTCGACATAGCGTTCGTAGCCGAAGCCTTCCTCGAACACGAACGGCAACATCCCGGTGCGGTGCGGATCGGTGTCCGACCAGATGTGGCTGCGATAGGAAAGGTAGCCGTTCGGCTTGCCATCGGTGAACGGCGAATTGGCGAACAGCGCCGTTGCCAGCGGTTGCAGCGCCAGGCCGACACGGAACTTCTGCGCCATGTCCGCTTCACTGGCATAATCGAGATTGACCTGAATCGTGCAGGTGCGCAGCATCATGTCCAGCCCGAGATTGCCGACACGCGGCATGTGGCGCAGCATGATGTCGTACCGGCCCTTGGGCATGATCGGCAATTGCTCGCGCGTCTTGTCGGGCCACATGCCGAGGCCGAGGTAGCCGAGACCGAAACGCTCCCCCACGACCTTCACCTGATCGATATGGCGGGCGGTTTCCGCATGGGTCTGATGCAGGTTTTCGAGCGGCGCGCCCGACAGTTCCAATTGCCCCGCCGGTTCCAGGCTGACGGTGCCATCGGCGCCTTTCATGGCGATGACTGTGCCGTTTTCCTCGATCGGTTCCCAGCCGAATTCGCGCAGGGCCAGCAGCAGATCGCGGATGCCGCCCGGCTCATCATAGGAAGGGGCGTGGAAGTCCCGCCGGTTGAACACCGGCTTTTCATGTTCCGTCCCGATTCGCCAGCTTGCGCGCGGCTTTTCGCCAGCCGCCAGCGGCGCGACCAACTGGTCGCGATTCTCGATTAGCGGATCCAGTCCGTCAGACGCCGTGCGCGTGCTCATGGAATCGCCGTTAGGCAAGCAAAGGGCTGGTGGAAAGCCCTAATTGTAAGTTGGCTTACCAATCGCCGGCATTGCCCATCCACAGCGCCGTTCCGGCAATCGCAGCGGTTTCCCCCCGCAGGATGCGCGGGCCGAGCGAGATCGGCCGGGCGGCGGCCAGCGCGCGAATCGCGGCCCGTTCGGTATCGTCGAATCCGCCTTCCGGGCCGACGATCAATGCGGCGGGGCCGGTATGGGTGGAAAACTGCGCAGCGGCCGATTCGCCACCCAGTTCATCGGCGAAGAACAGCGCGCGTTCGGCGGGCCAGTGCCGCAGCAAGTGATCCAGCTTCACCGGCTCCGCCAGTTCGGGCAGGGCGGTGCGGGCGCATTGCTCCGCCGCTTCGGTCAGGATCGTGCGGGCGCGTTCGAGATTGAGCTTGTCCGCCACGCAGCGGCGCGTGACGATCGGCTGAATGCGCGCCGCGCCCAGTTCGCTCGCCTTTTCCAGCACCAGATCGAACCGGTCCTTCTTGAGCAGGGCGGGGCACAGCCAGAAATCGGGCACCTGTTCGCGCGGGCGCAAATGTTCGACCGTTTCCAGCGTCACTTCGCGCTTGCCCGCCGCGATCACGCGCGCGGCCCATTCGCCGGTGCGGTCGTCGCACAGGATCACCGCATCGCCCGGCGCCACGCGCATCACGCGCATCAGATAATGCGCCTGCTGCCCTTCCAGCACGCATGGCTCGCCTTGCGCCAGCGGGGGCGGAACGAACAGGCGGGGGGCGCTTTTCGGCGGCCAGGCAGGTGTCGCAGGCATGCCGTCTCGTTAGCCGCCTCGGCGCGCGGACGAAAGCGGGAAGCGCGGACTGGCCCGCGGCCCATCCGCGCAGGCTGTCCTACACGCCCCTGCTGTGGCAAGGGGAGGGGATGAACCGCCGTTTCTCCCCCACAACCGTACCGCCTTGCGCTTCGCGAAAGGGCGACGCGAATGCATGTCCCTGTACCGTGTCAACTGTGTCAACTTGCTGCCGGGTGCAGAGGCGCGGGAGCGCCGAATCGGCAGGGATCGGGCGATAGGAAGAAGCGGCATGTCAGACGCCATCGTTCCCGATAGCGAGCATCGCGGATTCGTCGCCCGCTTGCCCCGCTTGCCGCGCGATCTCGCGCAACTGGCCCGGTTTGACCGGCCGATCGGCTGGTGGCTGCTGTTCTGGCCCTGCGTGTGGGGAACGTGGCTGGCGGGCGCGGGCTGGCAATGGGCGCTGCTTGGCTGGTTTCTCCTTGGCAGCATCGCCATGCGCGGGGCGGGCTGCGTCTATAACGATATCGTCGATGCCGATCTCGACCGGCAAGTCGCCCGTACGGCCAGCCGCCCGGTGGCGAGCGGCCGGGTCA
>CAYXMY010000099.1:0-9915 GCA_964466155.1 uncultured Caenibius sp.
TGGCGCGCGGATCGTAGTTCTTGTAGACGCGGTGGCCGAAGCCCATCAGGCGGAACGGATCGTTCTTGTCCTTGGCGCGGTCGATAAAGTGCGGGATGCGGTCGGGCGTGCCGATTTCATGCAGCATGTTGAGCGCTGCTTCGTTCGCACCGCCATGCGCCGGACCCCACAGACAGGCGATGCCCGCTGCGATGCAGGCAAACGGATTGGCGCCCGACGAACCCGCGAGGCGGACGGTTGAGGTCGAAGCGTTCTGTTCGTGATCGGCGTGGAGGATGAAAATGCGATCCATCGCCTTTTCGACCGCCGGGATCACTTCGTATTCTTCCGCCGGCACGCCGAAAGTCATGCGCAGGAAGTTGCCGGTGTAGCTGAGCCTGTTGTCCGGATAGACGAACGGCTGACCCACCGAATACTTGTACGCCATGGCCGCAATCGTCGGCATCTTGGCGATCAGGCGGTGGGAACTGATCTTGCGGTGTTCCGGATCGGAAATGTCCGTCGAATCGTGATAGAACGCCGACAGGGCGCCGACGACGCCGCACATGATCGCCATCGGGTGCGCATCGCGGCGGAAACCGCGGTAGAACGTGGCAAGCTGCTCGTGCAGCATGGTATGGCGGGTGATGGTGTTTTCGAACGCCGCGAGTTCGTCCTTGCTCGGCAGTTCGCCGTTGAGCAGGAGATAGGACGTTTCCATGAAGCTGGAATGTTCCGCCAACTGGCCAATCGGGTAACCGCGGTGCAGCAGGACGCCTTCTTCACCGTCGATGTAGGTCAGCGCACTTTCGCACGAACCGGTCGAAGTGAAGCCCGGATCGTAGGTGAACAGGTGGGACTGGCCATAGAGCTTGCGGATATCGATCACATCCGGCCCCAGAGTGCCCTGGAGCACGGGGAAATCGAAGCTCTTGTCGTCGACCGTCAGGGTTGCTTGCTTGTCAGCCAATTCACTTCCTCCAATTCAATAGCTCACCCGGCGCTGCCGGAGGTGGACTGTGCGTCAATGCGCGCCAGGCTTTCCTCTTTCCCAAGCAGCACCAGAACATCGAAAATGCCCGGTGAGGTTGTTTGCCCTGTAAGTGCCGCACGAAGCGGTTGCGCAAGTTTGCCCAGGCCAAGCCCGAGTTCTTCCGCCATTGCCTTGAGATTGGCTTCCAGGGCGTCACTTGTCCAGTCAATTCCGGTGCGTAGCCGCTCCGAAACCTGTCCCAGAAGAGTGCGGGCGTCATCGTCCAGCAACGATGCCGCTTTTTCCGTCAGATCGAGCGGGCGGCGCTTGAACAGGAATGCCGCGCCGTCCGCCAGTTCGTTGAGATCCTTCGCCCGCGGTTTCAGCGCGGGCATGGCCTGTTCCAGCACCGCGGCATCCGCTTGCGGGCCGATCCGTTCCGCCGCGAGCCGGGCGAGCCGGGCATCGTCAGCTTCGCGAATGTAGAGCCCGTTGAGGTTCTGCAGCTTCTTGATGTCGAAGCGGGCCGGGCTCTTGCCCACACCGCCCAGATCGAACAGTTCGACCGCTTCATCGCGGGAGACGACTTCCTTGTCGCCATAGCCCCAGCCAAGCCGCAGCAGGTAATTGAACAGCGCTTCGGGCAGGATGCCCATCTCGTCGCGGTACGCTTCCACTCCCAGCGCGCCATGGCGCTTGGACAACTTGGCCCCGTCCGCACCGTGAATCAGCGGGATATGGGCATAAACCGGATCGTCCCACCCGCCTTCGATGGCGTTCATCGCACGGATGATCGGCAGCTGGCGGAAGGCGTTATTGAGGTGATCGTCGCCCCGCACGATATGGGTGACGCCCATGTCGTGATCGTCCACCACCACGGCCAGCATATAGGTCGGCGTGCCGTCCGAACGCAGCAGGATGTAATCGTCGATTTCGACGTTCTTGACCGTCACCCGGCCCTGAACCGCGTCATCGATCACGGTTTCGCCATCCTGCGGCGTTTTCAGGCGGATGACGAAAGGTGCGCCAGCGGGGGCATCGGCAGGATCGCGGTCACGCCAGCGGCCATCATAGCGCAGCGGCTGCTTGGCCTCACGCTGGGCAGCGCGCATGGCTTCCAGTTCTTCGGAAGTGGCGTAGCAGCGATAGGCGTGCCCCGCGTCGAGCAGTTTCTGCGCGATTTCGGCATGGCGGGCCTCACGCTGCGACTGGAACACGGTTTCCCCGTCCCAGTCGAGGCCGAGCCAGTCCAGCCCGGAAATGATCGCGTCGATTGCTGCCTGAGTTGAACGGGCGCGGTCGGTATCTTCGATGCGAAGGAGAGCCTTGCCGCCGTGGTGGCGGGCATAGAGCCAGTTGAACAGCGCGGTACGCGCGCCGCCGATGTGCAGGAAGCCCGTGGGCGAGGGGGCGAAGCGAGTGACAATGGGTTTGCCGCTTGCGCTTGCCATGTGACCTCGTTTCCTTTCCTATCGTTCGATGACCGGTCATGTCTCATTCGTGCCGCTGGGGAGCGATGACTCCGGAGACATTATTGCGGTGCAGCGCCCTTGGCGAAAAAGCATCCGGTTGTCCAGCATTGGCGATGGTTTCGAAACATTTCTCGCCACCGCCGCATTCGATCGCGGCCCATGGCTGGCCGTGGGCTTCGTGGCGGGAATCGCGCTGTGGTTCGTGCTGCCGGGGCCGCAGGAATGGCTTATCGCCATGCTGGCCTGTCTCCTCTGCATGTTCGCGGCAGGATGGGCCTGGAAAGGCGATGAGCGGCGCACCCATTGCATGATGGCGGTCGCTGCCATGGCCGTGGTGGTGATCGGCGGTATCGCGATCATCTGGGCGCGTTCCGCCATCGTCGGGATACCGCCCATTGCCCGCCCCATGGCGAGCGTGATCGACGGGCGTATCCTCAAGCGGGAGGAACAGCCCGCCGAAAGCCGGGTACGCCTGATTCTGGCGACGCGGGAACCGGGCGGCACGCGCGCGGTCCGGGTGCGGGTCAATCTGCCGCAGGATGAGGATATGCCTGCGTTGACGGAAGGGGCGGTGGTCCGCCTCAAGGCGCGCCTGATGCCGCCAGCGCCGCCGATGCTGCCGGGGGCTTACGATTTCGCGCGTGCCGCATGGTTCAAGGGATATGCGGCCACCGGCACCGTTATCGGGCCGGTCACTGTGCTGGCGCCGGGCGATGGGCGGATCGGGCTGAACCGGCTGCAGCGCGATCTGGCGGAGCATATCCGGAACCATCTTGGGGGATCGCCCGGGACCATCGCCGCGGCGCTGGCCAGCGGTGACCGCGGGGCCATTGCCGAAAGCGACGAGGAGGCGATGCGCGATTCCGGCCTCACGCATCTGCTGTCGATCAGCGGGCTGCATGTCAGCGCAGTGATCGGGGCCGCGTATCTGCTGGCTTTGCGGTTGCTGGCCATATGGCCATGGCTTGCGCTGAGAGTGCGCTTGCCGCTGCTTGCAGCGGGTATCGGGGCCATCGCGGGGATCGGTTACACCCTGTTGACGGGGGCGGAAGTCCCGACAGTGCGCAGTTGCGTCGGGGCCGTGCTGGTGTTGCTGGCGATTGCCTTGGGGCGGGAACCGCTGTCCTTGCGCATGGTGGCGGTGGCGGTGATCGCCGTGCTGCTGTTGTGGCCGGAATCGGTGGTCGGGCCGAGCTTCCAGATGAGCTTTGCGTCGGTCATCGCGATTATTGCGTTGCATGGCGCCGCGCCGGTTCGCGCTTTCCTCGCCCCGCGAGAGGAAGGGCGGGCGGTCAGGCTGGCGCGGCACACCTTGATGCTGTTGCTGACGGGGATCGTGATCGAGCTGGCGCTGACCCCCATTGTCCTGTTCCATTTCCATCGGGCAGGGCTTTACGGCGCTTTCGCCAATGTGATCGCTATCCCATTGACCACGTTCGTTACCATGCCCCTGATCGCGCTTGCCTTGCTGGGTGATCTGGTCGGTCTGGGTGGCCCGGTCTGGTGGTTGACCGGCAAATCGCTTGAACTGCTACTGGCGATGGCGCACCTGACGGCGAACCAGCCCGGTGCTGTGACCCATTTGCCGACGATGGAGCGGCTGCCTTTCGCCCTGTTTGTCGGCGGTGGGCTATGGCTGGCCTTGTGGCGCGGACGGGTTCGCTTGCTTGGGCTGGTGCCTGCGCTGGTGGGTACGGTGCTGGTTTGGATGACGCCCGCTCCCGATGTGCTGATATCGGGCGATGGCCGCCACCTCGCCATAGCGGGGGAGGGGGATCGGCTGATCGTCTTGCGTGCGACGCGCAGCGATTACACGCGCGACAATCTGATGGAACTGTCCGGCCTCAAGGCCGAGCCTCTGCTGCTGCGGGACTGGCCGGGCGCCCGATGTAGCCGGGATTTCTGTGCCGTCACGCTGAGGCGGGGCGGTCATGCCTATCGTCTGCTGGCCGCGCGCAGCGATCTGCGAGTGGATGAGCAGGCACTGGCCACTGCCTGTGCCCAAGCGGATATCGTGATCGCGAGCCGCCGCCTGCCGCGCAGTTGCCGCCCCCGCTGGATCAAGGCGGATCGCGCGATGCTGGCACAGAACGGCGGGCTTGCCATCGATCTGGAACACCACCGGATGGTCACGGTGGTGGAAACCCAAGGGCGGCATGGCTGGTGGCGAGGCGAAGAACCGCGCTGGTCCCTGTCCGCACTTGCGCGCCCCGCGATTTGATCGCCCCTGTTCCGCTTGCCGATAATGTTTTGCCCTTCGCCCGGCCATGCGGCAACCGGGCGAAAGGCAAACACCATCAATGGTAGCGGCGGAGCAATCCGGCCAGCTTGCCTTGCACGATCACTTCATGCGGATCGTAGATTTGCGGTTCGTAAGCCGCATTGGCCGGGTCGAGGCGAATCTTGCCGCCTTCGTGCCGCAGATATTTGAGTGTCGCTTCCTCGTTCCGGACAAGAGCCACAACGATTTCCCCGTCGCGCGCCGTATCGGTGCGCTTCACCAGCGCGAAATCGCCATCGAAAATGCCCGCTTCGACCATCGAATCGCCGGACACTTCCAGTGCATAATGCTCCCCCGCGCCGAGCAGAGCGGCGGGGACGGGCAAAGTGGCGTGGGTTTCCAGCGCTTCAATCGGCACACCGGCGGCGATCCGGCCGTGGAGTGGGAGTTCGATCACATCGTTGGCTGCCAGCGGCGGCGCGATGGGCGGTTTCGCGGCTGCCGCCACGATATCGTTGGCGGGCGCACTGCGCAGCACCGGCGTTACGTCTTCCGGCTGTTTGAGCACTTCGAGCGCGCGGGCGCGGTTGGGCAAGCGGCGGATGAAGCCGCGCTCTTCCAAAGCGGAAATCAGGCGATGGACGCCCGATTTGGATTTGAGATCGAGCGCTTCCTTCATTTCCTCGAACGAGGGGGAAATGCCCGTTTCTTCCAGCCGGACCTGAATGAAACGGATAAGTTCATGCTGTTTCGCCGTGAGCATGCTCGAACGCTCCCTATCGTGTGCAGAACCGCCGGGTCCTGCGATGATGTCCATCTCTACCGGGAGGACACCCGGTGAACGAATGAGGAACAATTAAGCAACTTTTGCGAGCGCGTCAAGCGTTTCCGCCATTTTTCGATAAGAACGGCCGCTGGAACAGTGTGAGGCTGGGGAAGAATGTGCAAGGCGGGGGTGACACAGGTGACACAGTTCATATGTGTCGGAAATCCGCCGTTTCGGGGTGGCCTCCCAGCGGGTGTGCCGGAGGGCGCGCGAGGCGTTCCCACCCCCTCCGGCCATTTCAGGCAGCGTGGCTGATGACGACTTTGCCGATATGCGCGCGACTGGCGAAATGGCGGTAAGCGTCGGATGCCTTCGCAAAGGCGAAAGTCGAATCGATCACTGGTTCGATGCCGTTTGCGTCCACGAAGCGAAGCATGTTTTCCAGATCGCGGCGGCTGCCCATGCCGTTGGCATAGAGCGTCAGCACCTTGTGATTGATCGGCAGCATATCGAGGAAGTCGATTGAGTCCAGACCGCCGACAATGCCGACCATCGCGATCCGCCCGCCGACTTTGGCGGCGATAATCGATTGCGGCATGGTGTTGGGGCCGCCGACTTCCACCACCAGATCGGCCCCGATGCCGCCGGTCAGTTCCAGCGCGGCCACGCCCCAGTCGGGCCGTTCATTGTAGTTGATGACGTGATCCGCGCCGAGTGCTTTCAGCCGGTCCATTTTCGCGGCGGAGGAGGTGGTCGCGATGACGCGGCAGCCCATTGCCTTGGCGAACTGCACGGCGAACAGCGAAACGCCGCCCGTGCCCTGCGTCAGGATCGTGCCGCCGGGCGGGACGCTGTAGCCACTGGGGCCGCCCGACAGGCTGCTCCAGGCGCTGAGGCCCGCGCAAGGCAGGCTGGCGCCCTGTTCGAAGCTGAGGCTGCCGGGCAGGGCGACGAGCACGCTTTCGGGCAGAATGACGCTTTCCGCCAGCATGCCGTCCGTGACGATGCCCAAAACCATGCCCGCGCTATCGGGGGCAGGTGGTCCGGCGATCCAGTTGGCATGCGGATTGGCGACCACCCGGTCCCCCTCCTTGAAGCGCATCACGCCTGCGCCCACCGCTTCGACCACGCCCGCGCCATCGAGCAGGGGAATGCGGCCATCGACCGGGAATGCGCCGTTGAGCGTGATGAGATCGACGAAATTGAGCGAGTTCGCCTTGACCGCAACCCGCACCTGGCCGGGGCCGGGCTGGCCCGCGTCGCGCTCGACCGACTCGATCCCGACGGCAGCGGTCGGGATGCCTTCCAATGGGGTGGCGCTGGTGAACTGATAAGCTTTCATGTGGATTCTCCCCAAAAGTGTTTTGTTATGGCGATGCAGGGCCGATGCATGCGCGGTGCAGGGCGGCTGTGCGATCAGCCTTCCAGCAGTGCGCGCGTCGCGGCCGCGACATCGGCTTGCCGCATCAGGCTTTCCCCGACCAGGAAACACCGCACGCCGGAACGGTCCATGCGCAGCAGGTCCTCATGCGCGTTGATCCCGCTTTCGCTGACCAGAAGCGTCCCTTCGGGCGCCAGCGCGGCGAGGCGTTCGGTGGTGGCAAGATCGGTGACGAAGCGCTTGAGATCGCGGTTGTTGACCCCGATCAGGCGCGATTTGAGGCGGCTCGCCCGCTCCATCTCGGCCTCGTTGTGGACTTCCACCAGCACGTCCATCCCGCGTTCGAGCGCCGCCGCTTCAATCTCCGCCATCGTTCCGTCTTCCAGCGCGGCGACGATTATCAGGATCGCGTCCGCCCCGATGGCGCGGGCTTCCGCCACTTGCCAGGGATCGACCATGAAATCCTTGCGCAGCACGGGCAGGGTGCAGGCCGCGCGGGCATCCATCAGATAGTCTTCATGCCCCTGAAAATAGGGGGCATCGGTCAAGACCGAAAGGCATGCAGCGCCGCCCTGCTCATAGGCAGCGGCATGTTCCGCCGGGCGAAAGTCCGGGCGAATCAAACCTTTGGAGGGGCTTGCTTTCTTGATTTCGGCGATCAGGCCGAAGCCGTGGACCACCTTGGCTTCCAGTGCCCTGCGAAAGCCGCGCGGGGCGGTCTGTTCGCGCGCCTGCGCATCGAGGTCGCCCAGCGTGGCGAGCGTCTTGCGGGCGGCGACTTCTTCATGCTTGGTGGTGCAGATTTCGGTCAGTTTGTCGGTCATGGTTTCGGCTTAATGCAAGAAGGGGGATGTGCAAATCGGCATTGCGGACTTCGTCCCGCCCGCAACGGCGAAGGAGGATCAGCGGCAAGCCGCGATCCAGCAATCGAGCAGGGCATTGGCCAGCCCCTTGTCGATGGCTTCGGCGGCTTCTTCCACGCCTTCGCGCCAGTCTTTCACCGCTCCGGCGATCATCAGGCCTCCGGCGGCATTGAACAGCACGGCATCGCGGTATGGGCCCGGTTCGCCCTGGAGCAAGCGGCGCAGGGCCGCCGCGTTATAGGCTGGTTCCCCGCCGTGAATGGCGGAGACCGGAGCCGAGGCGAGCCCGGCATCTTCAGCGGAAATGCGGTGCATGGCGATCACGCCGTCCTTGACTTCCGCCAGTTCGTTGCCGCCGGCAAGGCTCAGCTCGTCCAGCCCTTCGTCGCCCGAAACCACCAGTGAATGGTCCGTCCCGAGGCGCAGCAGCGCTTCGGCATAGATCGGGACATAGGCCGGGCGCGCGATGCCGACGAGCTGGCGGCTGACCCGCGCCGGATTGGCCAGCGGGCCCATAAGGTTGAAGATCGTGCGCCGCCCGATGGCTTTGCGCACGGGCATCAGGCGGCCCATCGTCGGATGATGGCGGGCCGCGAACAGGAAGCAGATGCCGATATCGCGCAGCGTTTCTTCCGCGGTTGCCACCGCCCGGTCGAGATCGAGACCGAGCGCTTCCAGCGTATCGGCGGCACCCGCCTTGGACGATGCGGCGCGATTGCCATGCTTGGCCACCGGGATGCCGCACGCGGCAACCACGAGGGAAACGGCAGTGGAAACGTTGAGCGTATGATGCCCGTCGCCGCCCGTGCCGCACACGTCGATTGCGTTGGCGGGGGCGTCGATGGGGATCATCCGGCTGCGCATGGCGCGCGCGGCCCCGGCGATTTCGCTGGCCGTTTCGCCGCGATCCGACAGGGCGATGAGGAAAGCGGCGATTTCTTCTTCCGGCACGCGCGCATCGAGGATGGCGCCGAACACCGCTTCGGCTTCCGCTTCATCCAGCGGTGCGTGGAGATCGGGCAGACGGTTCATGCGCGGGCCGTGGCCGCGATGCCGCAAATCGCCATGAAGTTCGCCAGAAGATCGTGCCCATGTTCGGTCGCGATGCTTTCCGGGTGGAACTGCACCCCGTGGATCGGCAGGTCGCGATGGCGGAAACCCATGACATGCGTATCGTCCGATGTCGCGTTGACGGCGAGAACATCGGGAATGTCGGTCACGATCAGCGAGTGGTAACGCGTGGCGGTGAAGGGGGAGGGGAGCCCCGCGAACACGCCGGTGCCGTCATGCGTGACCGGGCTGGTCTTGCCGTGCATCAACCCGCCGCGCTGCACCGTACCGCCGAAATACTGCCCGATGGACTGATGACCGAGGCACACGCCGAGCAGGGGTTTCCCCGCATCCGCGCAGGCGCCCACGAGATCGAGGCTGATGCCCGCTTCGTTCGGCGTGCAGGGGCCGGGCGAAATGAGGAAGCCGCTGGCGCCGCTATCCAGCGCCTGCGCCGCGCTCAGCGCATCGTTGCGGACGACTTCGACCTGCGCCCCCAGTTCCATCAGGTAATGGACCAGGTTCCAGGTGAAGCTGTCGTAATTGTCGATAACGAGGATCATCGTATGCCTTTCCCCGATTGTTCCGCAACGATCAAGGGGCCGAGGGGGACGCTGCGCATGTCATTGCCCGAAATCCGGCTCTTCCGCGATCCGGGCGGCTTCACGCGCCGCCGCGACGAGAGCGCTCGCCTTATGTTCGCATTCGCGCTGCTCATACTCGGGATCGCTGTCGGCGACGATGCCAGCACCGGCCTGGACATGCATCATCCCCTCCTTGAGAATCGCGGTGCGCAGCACGATGCAGCTATCCACCGAACCGTCGGGTGCGAAGTAGCCCACGCCGCCCGCATAGGCGCCGCGCGTTTCCGGTTCGAGCCCGGCGATGATCTCGCAGGCGCGGATCTTCGGCGCGCCTGAAACGGTCCCGGCGGGAAAGCCCGCGAACAGGGCGTCCAGCGCATCGTGATCGGGGGCGAGATGCCCCACGACATTGCTGACGATGTGCATGACGTGGCTGTAGCGTTCGATGGTGTAGCTCGCCGTCACTTCGACGCTACCGCGCGCGGCGACGCGGCCGACATCGTTGCGGCCGAGATCGAGCAGCATGAGGTGCTCGGCGCGTTCCTTCGGATCGGCCAGCAGGCTCGTCTCGTTTGCGCGGTCTTCCTCTGCCGTCTTGCCGCGCGGACGCGTGCCTGCAATCGGGC
>CAYXMY010000100.1:0-9864 GCA_964466155.1 uncultured Caenibius sp.
CGTTCTTCGGCATCTGTCTCGGCATGCAAATGGCCTGCATCGAAGGTGCGCGGAACACGGCCGGTATCGCCGAGGCGTCCTCCACCGAATTCGGCGAAACGAGCGAGCCGGTGGTCGGCATCATCACCGAATGGATGAGTGACGAGGGGCTGCAAGAACGCGGCGCGGACAGCGATCTGGGTGGCACCATGCGGCTTGGCGCCTATGATGCCAGGCTGGCGGGCAACAGCCACGTGGCGGCGATCTACGGCACGACCGAGATTTCCGAACGCCATCGCCATCGCTACGAAGTGAACGCGGCCTATCGCGAACGGTTGGAGCAGGGCGGGCTCGTCTTTTCCGGCATGTCGCCCGATGGCTTGCTGCCCGAGATCGTGGAGCGGCCCGATCACCCATGGTTCGTGGGCGTGCAGTTCCACCCTGAACTGAAGAGCAAGCCGTTCGCGCCGCATCCGCTGTTCGCCCGGTTCGTGGCGGCGGCGGTGCACCAGTCGCGTCTGGTCTAGCCTCCTCCAGAGCAGGATTGAGAAAAAGGGCGGCCCCACGATGAGGCCGCCCTTTTCATATCAGAGCTGGAGAAGAGAGCTGCGGCGATCAGGCCGCATTGACTGCATCGTGGCCGCTCTTGACGACTTCGAGAGGCTTTTGCCCGCCGACGAGGATTTTCTTGGGCTTCATTGCTTCGGGGATTTCGCGCACGAGATCGATCACGAGCAGGCCATCGGCGAGATCGGCCGCATCCACCCGCACGAAATCGGCGAGTTCGAAGCGGCGCTCAAAACCACGGTTGGCGATGCCGATATGCAGGAATTCGCCTTTGTTGGCATCTTCCTGCTTCTGCCCTTTGATGACCAGAAGGTTCTGCTGTGCGGTGATATCGAGCTCTTCGGGCTTGAACCCGGCAACGGCCAGCGTGATGCGGTAGGAATCTTCGCCGCGGCGCTCGATATTGAAAGGGGGGTAATTGTCGCCGCCGTTCTGGCGCGCCTGATTTTCGAGCAGGTCGAACAGACGGTCGAAGCCGACGGTGCTGCGGCGATAGGGGGTAAAATCGAAACGGTTCATTTCCCAAATCCTCTTATGAGCAATTTGATTGAGACGAGGCCCGGAAATCCGGCTCCCCGAACGATGCGCCATGCCCATCCGGCGCATGACACATAGGCGTAGATATGGTAGCCGCCCGCGATTTCAAGGCTTCCTGGAAGCATCCGATTTCTATGAAGAAGGACCGTTCATGACCACTCCGCTGATCGAGATCTATACCAAGTTCGGATGCGGCTACTGCACCCGGGCCAAGGCGCTTTTCGATGCCAAGGGCGTGGTTTACCAGGAATACGACGTGACCATGGGCGGGCCGAAGAAGGCGGAAATGCTCGAACGCGTTCCCCATGCCCGCACCGTGCCGCAGATTTTCATCGCCAATGCCCCGATTGGCGGCTGCGACGATCTCGTGGCGCTGGATCGCGCGGGCAAGCTCGATCCGCTGCTCGGGCTCTGAGGGCGGAAGCATGGCAAGCGTGCGCATTGCCCTGTTCCAGATGACGGCGGGCATCGATCCCGCTGCAAACGCGGCGGCAATCTGCGATGCTGCGAACCGGGCGAAAGCGGGCGGGGCGCAGATGCTGTTCACGCCGGAAATGTGCGGCTTGCTGGATCGGGATCGCCAACGCGCCGCGTGCCATATCGTCCACGAAGCGGAAAATCCCGTCCTTGCCGCCGCGCGCGAACGGGCCGCCGCGCTGGATATGTGGATCGCGCTCGGCTCGCTCGCCGTTGCGCGGGACGATGGGCGCTGGGCCAATCGTTCCTTCCTGATCGCGCCCGATGGGGCCGTGGCAGCGCGCTATGACAAGATCCACATGTTCGATGTCCAGCTTGCCTCCGGGGAAAGCTGGCGCGAATCCGCCGCCTATGCGCGGGGGGAGGAGATCGTTACGGCGCAAACGCCGCTGGGGTGTCTGGGCCTCTCGATCTGTTACGATTTGCGGTTTCCCGCGCTGTTCGGGGCATTGGGGGATCGTCAATGCGATGCCATCGCGGTTCCGGCGGCCTTCACCGTGCCGACCGGGCAAGCACATTGGCATCTGCTGCTGCGTGCCCGCGCGGTGGAGGAAAGCGCCTGGATCGTCGCCGCCGCGCAAGTCGGCACGCATGAAGACGGACGGCAGACGTATGGGCACAGTCTCGTGGTTGATCCCTGGGGCGAGGTTGTTCTCGATCTGGGTGGGGAGGGGCCTGGCCTCGGTTTCGCGGATATCGCGGCGGAGCGGACAGCGGAAATCCGCGCACAGTTGCCCGCCCTTGCCAATCGGCAAAAAATCCCCAACTGATTCCGCATGGTTAAGCGTAGAATGAAGCCATGATTGTTTTCGATCTGCAATGCCCGGAAGGGCACCGCTTTGAAGGCTGGTTCGCCTCGTCCGACGATTTCTCGTCGCAGCAGGCGCGCGGCCTGCTGGTGTGCCCGCAATGCGGGGCAAGCACCGTGGCCAAGGCGCCGATGGCGCCTGCCGTTCCCGCCAAAGGCAATCAGCGCCCCGATATCTCACGCTCCGACCCCACTGTTGCTGCGGGCAACGTGGCAGGTGGAGAAATCCCCCCGCACATGCTCGAAACCCTGCACAAAATGGCGATCATGCAGGCCGAAGCGTTGAAGCAATCGGAATGGGTGGGGGACAAGTTCGCCGAAGAATCGCGCGCGATCCATTATGGGGAGCGTGACGCCAAGGTGATCCACGGTAAAACCACTCCGGAACAGGCGCAGGAATTGCACGAGGAAGGCATCCCGATTGCCCCCCTGCTGTTCCCGGTGGCCGCGCCCGACGATGTGAACTGATTGTCGTCAAGCGTGACGGCGCGGATTGCCAGCGGCCCCGTAACTGCCTAAACGCCGCTCCGGGCGCCCGTAGCTCAGCAGGATAGAGCATCAGATTCCTAATCTGGGGGCCACAGGTTCGAATCCTGTCGGGCGCACCAAGGTTTTCCGCCATTTTTCACCAAGTTCAGATGATGGCGTTTTTTGGTCCAGCAATCACCTAGCAATCACGATGCGCGATTTCGCAGGCCCCAGCCTACTTCTTCGCCATCGGATTGCGTAGGCCAGCTTTCAGGGCACCGCCCAAAACAGGAGCCCCATACCAGTCGGGGAATGTCGCATGGAGGTGGCCGTCATGGATCAGCAAGCGCGAATCGGGGTAAGCCCTGCGCACTTCACCCTTGAGCCATTCCATCGACTTGCCCGGAGGCGGCAGCATATCCAGCGCTGACCCGTCAAGGTGCGCGCTATGCTGGGCAGGCTTATATCCCCTCAGTCGCATAAGGGCCTGATATTGGGGATTGCGAAAGCCGGAGGTGAAGCGGACACCGGGAATTGCGCGTTGCAAGTCGCCGTAAACATCTTCTTGCCGCACCGGGGTTCCCGGCCACTGCACATCATCGGCAGCGCTAACCGGCGTACCCGGCCATTGCTCGCCGCTGTCGTCGGCTACGGGTGTGCCGGGCCACTGCTGCCCGCTACTATCCTGCACAGCCAAACCTCGCCGTCAGAAAAGAGTGCTGATCGAGCCTCCTTGCGGGCCTGGCTGACAACCTTCTTTGCCGCGTCGGCCTTCTGCTCCGAATCCAGCGCTTTCCATTCTGGCGAGGTGACGAGCGCCGTAAGGCGTTCGTGCGACAGGCCACCCGCCATTTCCTGATAGCGGTCGTATTCCTGCGGTGTCAGTTCGCGGTCGCCAATTTTCTTGGAAAGCGTGCCCGGCGCATAGTCGGTCTGCATCAGTTCATGATTGACCGGGTCCT
Source organism: uncultured Caenibius sp. (assembly GCA_964466155.1). Lineage (GTDB taxonomy): Bacteria > Pseudomonadota > Alphaproteobacteria > Sphingomonadales > Sphingomonadaceae > Caenibius. Next base: position 3,799 of record CAYXMY010000100.1, read on the forward strand.
TGAGCGCTTCCGATACCCACACAGGCGAAAGGAAGTCAGGACCGATGCCACCCGAATTGACGATGGGACGGCCCCATACATCGCGCCGGGGGAGAAGATCGTCACGCATGCCGGGAATGCGGGACTGTAGGGCATCGCCCATCGTCTCAACATTTCGCTGGGTGGGATCGAGCGTGCGAGCCGTACCCGCAACAAGGTTGGGCACAAAGAACGAGCCGACAAGCTGTTGCAGGAAATTATCGGCATAGCGATCAGACTCAACCAAGGCTTGGCTCAGCGATGAAACCCCGGAGAGCCATGTTTTCGACGCCAGATTGCCCATGATCGATGCAACCAGCAGTGTGGCCTTGTCGTCCTGCTGCCGTTGGCTCATGCCTTCCGGCAAAGTGGCCATGGCCCTTTCTGCGGGAAAGCAGATCGTCTGCGGTCATCCCAAGATCGGAAGCGAGCCGTTCGGTTTCCGCCTGCGTCACACGGCCACGGGTGGCAGCGTCGAATCCCACCCGCCGTTCCGTCTGCGCCAATGCGCGGGTAATATCTTGCGGGCTATCCAGTCTCGACAGGTTGATGTTGCCCGCGAAGTCGGGGCCACCGGCGGGCCATTCCTCATAGGCCGACACGGGCGGAAGCGGCTGGGGTTCACCGGCTGGACTGGAACGATCCTGCCATACCGGGCCGTCCTGCATCTGCCGTTCGAGGTCGAGACGATCCGCCTGCGCACCGTAATAGCGATCCACCTGCGGCAGATCATCAGGCAGGAACGCCCGATTATGACCCTCGTAAGTATCGCGCAGGCTATCCAGAAACTCGTTGATGCTGGGGCGTTCGGCGTGATCGGGGAAATATCCGGCTTCCCATGCACGCTGGGCCGCATCGTCGAGCGTCATGCCCGCTTCATTCACCAGCGGCCCGAAACGCTGTTCCTGCCCCACGAAATCCATGCCCCGGCGTGCCGCATTGGTCAGGCCCATATGCGAAAGTTCGCCGCCCTGATCGGCAAGCCCCCCATTGAGGCGCAGCCAGCCCACCATATCGATGGGGCCACGCTTAGGGATATCCGCACCGTTCCATGTGCGCACCGTCTGGCGTTGCAGTTCGCCGCGCTCATTCACCGGCTTTGCCGGAACCATCCGGCCCGTTTCTCTGGCCGCAGCTTCTTCAATGTCTGCGATCACATTCGAAGGGATCGGCAACATGTCGTCAGGCATGATCCGCTGCGCGATGGCGAGACGCTGAGCGTTGCTGAGCGGCTGGTCCAAAGACATCGCCCGGTTGCCCGACAAGGCATCATCGCCTATATTGGGCATGCCCCCGCGACGGACGGAGCCGGGTCTGTTGTCAATCGGTGACCGCGTAGCTGTCTCACCGAGCGGGGGCCTCCAATTCGGATCGAATGCCGTCAGCACCCACTTCTGTTGATCGCCGTGCCAGGTCGTGGCGACTGCCGCGCGGCCACCCTGACCTTCCAGAATGACGCGATCCTTGTGTGGCGGACGATCAACAATCCGCATACCGGCAATGCGTGTCGGAAGATCGTCCACCACGCCTTCATGCCCATGCTTGGCGATGATGTGGGCAAGGCCGTAGCCGTTGGCATAGTCCCGCTCCGGATCGCCAGCGCGCCCCATCCTCATATCCATAAAGCCTAGTTCGCGATTGAACGCGGCGTTCTCGACCACTTCGGTTTCGCCATTCGTCAGACGGCGCAGCGTGTCCGGCCACGCCGCCTGTGCACGTTCCACATGGGTGACAGCTTCGGGCGGAATATCCGCCGTCAGGTCAAGCGGCTGCCTGCCCGATTGCGGGCGTCCTGTTCGAACGTCGATCACATCGCGCATACGGGCCGGGGTGGAGATGGCATCCATGCCCGCGCCTTCCATCGCCATTGCACGGTTCGCCTGCGGTTCGGCAATGTCGATCCAGTCACGATCACGCAGGCGCTGCAATGCAAGGTTTGCGATGCCATCGGCACTGGCGGGAGAGGCAGGCACCGGGCCGGGATAGCGCGTGTTGATGGGCGCTTCCGGCTCAGCCCGCATCGGGGCGTTGGGTCCGAAGATGCTGATGCGGTCGATGGAGCGTGGATCGCCCCCGGCTGGTGGAGTGTCAGCCAGGCGCTTGCCTGCCATGTACCGCATGAGCTTGGCGGCATAGGGTTCTGCGGCCTGCATGGCCTTGCCGAGAGCAACGCCCCCAACCGTCCCAAGACCGGCACCTATCATCGCACCGGGAATGCGCTCTTTCACCGAGCCTTCACCGGCACCGAAACCGGCAACCCCGCCATAGATCGCGCCCACCTTGGCGAGATCGAGAGCCGATGTCGCCTTTGCCCCGAACGGCGCAACCAAGCCTCCGGCCAGTTCCCCGCCTATGGTGGCATAGGGATGAGCGTAGTTGTCGAAACCGAGGATCGAACTATTCTGCTGCTGATTGTTGAACCAGACATCGGCCCAGCGCCGGTCACTGTTGAACACGTTTTCGCGGTCAGGCGTGAGCCCAAGACTATCGGGCACCGCACCCACTTCATCGAGAAGCTGGGGCAGGACACCATTGCCGAACCCACGGATAGCGGCACCCGTCGCTCCGTCCCCAAGATCGGTTAGAGCCTGCGGTGGCTTCACATAATCGAACCCAATCGCCTGCCCGGTCTTTTCAGCGGCGGCACGGCCCTTGCGCAAGGTTTCGGGATCGACGGTGAAACCATGTTCCTTGACCCAATCGGCAACCTTCTCCGGCGGCACCGAGAAATCGTTGAGCAGGCGCATATATTCCTGCTCATCTTCGGGGCGCAGCCCAGCGAACGGCGTGGGCGTATCGAAGAACCGCGCCACAGTCTCGCGGGGAATGACCGGCTGGGGATCGTGCCGGAAGTCAGCCGGGTTCTGGAAATAGGTGTTGTGAATGCCAAGCCGGTTCAGCCGGGCAAGCCGCTCGTCCTGCATGTATTCAGACCGGCGCTGCGGATCGCTCCGCAGATAGGCTGGGGCAGCCAGTGCATTGCCGCTCCGGATCATCGACCGGGCAAGGTCCGTGCCATCGACCGTTACCGGCGCTACGGTGCGGCCAGCCGCCTCCATCTGGTTGCCCCAGCGCACCGCTTCGTTTATAATTGCCCCATCGAAATCATGTCCCCCCAGGAACATTTCGACGGGGCGGTTCTGCCGGGTAAGCCTCCCGGTAGGCCGCCCTTTCTCCATGATTACGCGGCCGCGCTGGTGCTGGTGATGAGCCGTGCCTGCTGATTGAGTTCCGCTGCCTTCACGGCGGACGCGACACGCGCATCATATGTTCCGACGATGGTAGACGGTCGCCACGTATCGGGCGCGTATTTTTCCGCGCCCGCAAGAGCGAGCGCGCCGAGCGCAAACACCGATGCTGTCTTGAGGATCGAAGGAATCCGAAAGCCACGGTGCGGCTCGCGGTCGATCACTTCGGCATGACGCGGACGTGATACCACAGGAAGGTTCGACGGCGCATCCGCTTGCCGCGAACCGGCCCCGTCATATTCGATTTGATATTGTGCGCTCATTGTTACGACTCCCGCCGGTGGATTCCGGCGGGAGTCTTCACATCACGTCCGAGCTTTGAGCGCGGGAAAAAGACGGGAAAATTAGACGTGCGGCGACGATGCGAGATCGCCGCCGTACAATGTCATTTCGAGATCAGCCAAACGACAAGGCGTCTCGGCATGATCGGATATAGGCGTCGGTTCCATGTGACTCCGCAACTGTGATAACGGTTGCGTCAAATTTCGATCCACGCGAGCAGGAGCGTTGAACCCGCGAGCCGAACCCAATATCAAAGCGTCGGTTCTATCCGACTCCGCATCAGGCAAAACAGGCGTCTAACGCCGACTGCAAGATGTCCGGTGTATTACCGGAAATCTTGGCAAGGGAGACGCTGCGCTCTCCCGTTGCATCCCTCACGCCGCTGGCACATTCCCAAACCCCATACCGCGTGGCGGATCTGCATCGAGGCAGATCGGCGGCAGGGGCGTGAATGTGCCAGGTGCAACGTGTGGCCGTTGCATCGCCAGTCAGGGAGCGTTCCTGCTCCCACGACACCCCATGATGAGGGAGACGCCGCTCTCCCATCAACCCCTCGGCCAACCCTTCGCGGTTTGGATGCGCGCCATCGTTTCGCTGATGGATTACGAGCAGGGGCGTGCCTGCCCCATGTACCCAGCCTAGCCTGTAGATGGCTTCGTATCGGAGGCAGTTTTCCCTTGGCGATTTGTGTATCCATTGGTTACACTCGCGCCATGTCAGGGAAAGACTCCGGCTTTCGGATTCGGGTCGAGCGTGAACTCCGCGAGGAGTTCATCGCCGCGTGCCGAAAACAGGACCGACCCGCCGCGCAGGTGCTCCGCGAATTCATGCGGTCGTTTGTTGCGGACAGCGATCAACCAAATGAACGGCGGAAGGGGGCCGTCGCAGACCATGAACGCCGTTGAAATTGAAAAAGTGGATTCGACTTTAGCAGAACGTCCGTTTGACCGAACGGAGTTTCAGTTTCCTGAAGCCTTCGGCAACAAGCCCGCCACGATGAAGCAATCGCGCGACGGTCACAGATTTAGGGGGGATTCTGTTGCCACGTATATTTGACAACATAGACCAGTCGCTGCTGCCTGCCTTATCAGAAGCCCTCGCTCATTCAGAGCGCGCGGACTTTTGTGTTGGTTATTTCAATCTTCGTGGCTGGAAGCAGATCGACTCAAAAATCGAGGCTTGGTCGGGGGAGGACGGCAAAGCCTGCCGCCTTCTCGTCGGGATGCACCAGCCGCCGGATGCTGAATTGCGTCATGCGCTGTCCGTCGCGGTTAACGATGAGCTGATCGACAACGCGAAAGTCTTGGAACTTCGGCGGCGGCTGGCCGAGCAATTCCGGGAGCAGCTTGCAATCGGGTTGCCGACCGATGAGGATGAAGCCGGGCTTCGGCGGCTGGCGCGGCAAATCCGCAGCCGCAAGGTCGTGGTCAAGCTGTTCCTGCGCCATAATCTTCATGCGAAGCTTTACCTCCTGCACAGGCCCGACCCGATCAACCCGAAGATCGGTTTCGTGGGTAGCAGCAACCTGACATTCGCCGGGCTTTCTGCCCAAGGCGAACTCAATGTTGACGTGATGGACCTTGATGCCTGCTTGAAACTGGAAAAGTGGTTCAACGAGAGGTGGAACGACCGCTGGTGCGTCGATATTTCCGATGAACTGGCCACGATCATCGAGGAAAGCTGGGCGCGCGATACGCTCGTTGAACCATACCATGTCTATCTCAAGATCGCGCAGAATCTAGCGCGCGAAGCCCTCCACGGCCTGTCTGAGTTTCGTATCCCGGCCATTTTCGGAAACAGCCTGTTTCGCTTTCAGGAAAGCGCGGTCAAAATCGCGGCCAACCATCTGAACAAGCGTGGCGGCGTAGTGATCGGCGATGTTGTCGGCCTTGGCAAATCCATGATGGCGGCAGCGCTCGCCAAGGTGTTCGAGGAGGATCACGGCACTGAGACGCTGATAATCTGTCCCAAGAATCTCGTTCCGATGTGGGAGGATTATGTCGATAAATACCGGCTGGTGGCCAAGGTGGTTTCGCTCTCGCAGGTGGAGCGTCTTGCCGATCTTCGCCGCTATCGTGTCGTCCTGATCGACGAAAGCCACAACCTCCGCAACCGTGACGGCAGCCGCTACAAGGCCATCCATTCCTACATCGCCGCGAACGATAGCCTGTGCATCCTGCTTTCTGCGACTCCCTACAATAAATCGTTCATCGACCTGTCCTCGCAGCTTCGCTTGTTCGTGGACGAGGATCAGGACATCGGGGTTCGCCCGGAAAGTATGATCCGCAAGATCGGCGGCGAAACCGAGTTCGTCCGCAAACATCAATGTCCGCTACATTCGCTGGCGGCGTTCGAGAAAAGCGACGAAGCCGACGACTGGCGGGAGTTGATGCGACTCTACATGATCCGCCGGACCCGCAGCTTTATCGTGCAAAACTACGCGGAGACGGACCCGGCGAACGCGCGGAAATATATCACCTTCTCCGATGGCAGGCGGTCCTATTTCCCGACCCGCAAG
>CAYXMY010000101.1:0-9843 GCA_964466155.1 uncultured Caenibius sp.
TGCCTATCATCGGCGATTGCGCGACGGTTCTGGAACAGCTCATCACCGCATGGGACGATCGCAAGGCCACTGATCTTTCCGAATGGAAAGCCCGGATCGACGGCTGGCGCGCGCGTGACAGCCTCGCCTATCCGCGCCGTTCGGGCGACCTGATCATGCCGCAATACGCGGTTGAACGGCTGTTCGCGCTCACCCGCGACAAGGACCCGATCATCACTACCGAGGTCGGCCAGCACCAGATGTGGGCCGCGCAATATTTCGGCTTCGACAAGCCGAACAAGTGGCTTACCTCCGGCGGGCTGGGCACGATGGGCTATGGCATGCCTGCAGCCATCGGCGCGCAACTCGGCAACCCGGACGATCTCGTCATCGATATTGCGGGCGAAGCCTCGATCCAGATGAACATTCAGGAAATGGGCACAGCCAGCCAGTTCCGCCTGCCGATCAAGGTGTTCATCCTCAACAACGAATACATGGGCATGGTCCGCCAGTGGCAGGAACTGACCTATGAGAGCCGCTATTCGAATTCCTATTCGGACAGCCTGCCCGACTTCGTGAAGATGGCCGAAGCCTATGGCTGGAAAGGCATCCGCATCCATGACGAAAGCGAACTGGACGCGGGCATCAAGGCGATGATCGAACACGATGGCCCGGTGATGGTGGATTGCCTCGTTTCGAAGGAAGCCAATTGCTTCCCGATGATCCCGAGCGGTGCGGCCCACACCGAAATGCTGCTCTACGGCGATGTCCATGCCGGGACGATGGATGACGAAGCCAAGGCGCTGGTCTGAGAAGGATGGAAATGATGAAAATCCAGCACGGCGAGGCCGAGCGCCACGTCCTGACCGTCACCGTCGATAACGAGGCGGGCATTCTCGCCCGCATCGCCGGGATGTTCACCGCGCGCGGCTACAATATCGACAGCCTGACCGTCGCCGATATCAGCGAGAACCACTCGATCAGCCGGATCACCATCGTCACCCAGGGGCCTCCCTCGGTGATCGATCAGATCCACGCCCAGCTTGAGCGTCTGGTTCCGGTGCACAAGGTCACCGATCTGACCGAATCCGGCCCGCATGTGGAGCGTGAACTGGCCCTGGTGAAAGTGTCGGGCACGGGCGAGAAGCGCGTGGAGGCCCTGCGCGTGGCCGATGTGTTCCGTGCCAAGGTCGTCGACACCACGACTTCGAGCTTCATTTTCGAACTGACCGGCGCACCCGACAAGATCGACAGCTTCATCGCCCTCATGCGTGAACTAGGTCTGGTCGAAGTGGGCCGCACAGGGATCGTCGGAATGATGCGCGGCGGCAACGCCGCCTGATCCACCACCGCGGATTTGGCGGAAAAGCCAATTTCCGCTTGCAAATTCGCCGCCGGGCCGCTTTCGCGAGCCCAGCGCATACACAGGGATAGACCGATGAAAGTTTATTACGACGCCGATTGCGATCTCAACCTGATCACGGACAAGAAAATTGCCGTGCTCGGCTATGGCAGCCAGGGCCACGCCCACGCGCAGAACCTGCGCGACAGCGGGGTGAAGGACGTCGCCATCGCGCTGCGTCCCGGTTCGGCCAGCGCCAAGAAGGCGGAAAGCGCCGGCTTCAAGGTTCTTTCGAACAAGGATGCCGCCGCCTGGGCCGATATCCTCATGATCCTCGCGCCCGATGAACATCAGGCCGCGATCTGGGAAAACGATCTCAAGGGCAACATGAAGAAGGGCGCCGCTCTCGCCTTTGCTCACGGTCTCAACATCCACTTCGGCCTGATCGAAGTGCCCAGCGACATCGACGTGATCATGATCGCGCCGAAGGGTCCGGGCCACACCGTGCGTTCGGAATATGTCCGCGGCGGCGGCGTGCCGTGCCTCGTGGCAATCGCGCAGGATGCCACCGGCAATGCGCATGATATTGCGCTCGCCTACGCTTCGGGCGTCGGCGGCGGCCGAAGCGGCATCATCGAAACCAACTTCAAGGAAGAGTGCGAAACCGACCTCTTCGGCGAGCAGGCCGTCCTGTGCGGCGGCATCACCCACCTGATCCAGGCCGGGTTCGAAACGCTGGTCGAAGCCGGTTACGCACCGGAAATGGCCTATTTCGAATGCCTCCACGAAACCAAGCTGATCGTGGACCTGCTGTATGAAGGCGGCATCGCCAACATGCGCTACTCGATCTCGAACACGGCTGAATACGGTGACATCACCACCGGTCCGCGCATCATCACCGACGAAACCAAGGCGGAAATGAAGCGCGTGCTGACCGACATTCAGACCGGCCGTTTCGTGAAGAACTTCGTGCTCGACAATCGCGCTGGCCAGCCCGAACTCAAGGCTGCCCGCAAGCTGGCAGAAGCGCACCCGATCGAACAGACCGGTTCGCGCCTGCGTGCAATGATGCCGTGGATCGGCGCGAACAAGCTGGTCGACAAAGAAAAGAACTAAACTTTCAGCGCTTTCCGGGGTGGCCACAGGCTGCCCCGGAGGCTCTTTCTTCGATTGCGTGGTGGACAGTTTGCCGCGCGCAGGCCAGATTGCTCCCTGCTTCTTTTCAACAGGGGAATCTGAAAGCATGCGCAAGTCCACTCTCGCTCTTGCCGGCATCGCCGGTGCAGTCTTGCTTTCCTTCAGCGCAGTCCAGGCCCAGAATGGCACGCTCGGTTCGCCGGGGGTTGCCGATCCTTCTCTCGTCACTGCGGGCACTTATGCCGCCGATCCCTTGCACACGATGGTCAGCTGGCGGGTCAACCACTTCGGCTTCTCGGACTATTTCGGCCTGTTCGGCGATGTAAGCGGAACGCTGCATCTCGATCCGATCAATATCGAACGCAGTTCGCTGGAAGTGAAAATTCCTGTCTCTAAAGTCACCACCGCCAACGCCGACCTGACCGACCATCTGCTGCGTGCGGGCAAGGATGGGGCAGCGCCCGATTTCTTCGGCCCCGCCCCCGAAGATGCGGTGTTCAAATCGACTCAAATTCGCCCGAACGGCACCAGCGAAGCGCTGATTTTCGGCAACTTGACGCTGAATGGGGTGACCCGGCCTGTATCCCTTTCGGCCCGCTTCACAGGGGCAGGCGAAAATCCGATGACCAAGAAACAGACCGTCGGCTTCAAGGGCTGGACGCGGATCAAGCGTTCCGATTTCAATATGAAATTCGCCTTGCCGATGGTGACCGACACCGTCGATCTCGACATCGCGGCCGCATTCGAAAAGCAGTAACCGCATCTGCCGGGAGGAAGCGGGCCGAACGCTTCCGCCCGGCGAAAAATCCCGCCATCCGCAGCTTGCACTTGAATTTTGCCGCTCGATAGGCAAATAGCCTTTGCGATGACGTACCGCACGACCTTGGCGCTACTTCGACTTACTCGCCCTTAGGCGAGTCGTTTGGCCTGCGCGCCGTTCGCGCATGGCCCTCCGCCTAAGGGCTTCAGAAATCTTAAGTCGAAATTCCGCCGTGCCTCTTGTCGTGCACGGTACAAGCGATAAGGCAAACGTCATGTCCATGTTGAAAGAACCGGGCCGAAAATACCGCCCCTTCCCGCAAATCGCCTTGCCTGACCGGCAATGGCCGAGCCGCACGATCACCCAACCGCCGCGCTGGCTCTCCACCGATCTGCGCGATGGCAACCAGTCGATCATCGATCCGATGGATGCGGTAAAGAAGAACCGGTTCTTCGATCTGCTGGTTGAAACCGGATTCAAGGAAATCGAAGTCGGCTTCCCCGCAGCAGGATCGACCGAGTTCGATTTCATCCGCTCGCTGGTTCGCGAAAACCGGATTCCGGACGATGTCACCGTTCAGGTGCTGACCCAGTCGCGCGAGGACCTGATCCGCACCAGCTTTGACAGTCTGGAAGGCGCCCGCGCGGCAATCGTCCATCTCTACAATGCGGTCTCCCCCGCCTGGCGCGACATCGTATTCCAGATGACGCAGCAGCAAGTGAAGGAAATCGCCATCAAGGGCGCCACGCTGCTGCGTGACGAAGCGGCGAAGCGGCCCGGCACAGACTGGTTCTTCGAATATAGCCCGGAAACCTTCTCCACGGCCGAACTGGATTTCAGTCTGGAAGTCTGCTCGGCGGTGATGGATATCCTGCAACCGACACCCGATCATCCGCTGATCTTCAATCTGCCGGCAACGGTCGAAGCGGCCACACCCAATATTTATGCCGATCAGATCGAGTATTTCCATCGCAATATCCCGCGCCGGGACAGTGTGGTGATCTCGTTGCATACCCACAACGACCGCGGCACCGGCGTGGCCGCAGCCGAACTGGGCTTGATGGCTGGCGCGGATCGTGTGGAAGGCTGCCTGTTCGGCAACGGCGAACGCACCGGCAATTGCTGCCTGGTGACGGTGGCCCTGAACATGTACACGCAAGGGATCGATCCCAAGCTCGATTTCTCCGACATCGACAAAGCGATTGAGACGGTTGAATACTGCAACCAGATCCCGGTGCACCAACGCCACCCCTATGGCGGAGAACTGGTGTTCACCGCGTTTTCGGGCAGCCATCAAGACGCGATCAAGAAGGGTTTTTCCGCCAACGAACGGCAGAACGACGAATATTGGCGCGTACCCTATCTGCCAATCGACCCCGCCGATCTAGGCCGCAGTTACGAAGCCGTGATCCGCGTCAATTCGCAGAGCGGTAAGGGCGGCTTCGCCTGGGTGCTGGAGAAGGACCAGGGGCTGAAACTGCCCAAGCGGATGCAGGCGCACTTCTCGAAGTATGTCCAGCAATTGGCCGACAAGCTGGGCCGCGAGTTGAATGCCGACGATATCTGGCAGGTTTTCCGCGAAACCTATTTCATCAAGGTCGACAAGCGTCGCTACCAACTGATCGATTACGATGAAAATCGCGCCAGCGATGGCACCCGCCTGTTCAGCGGCACGATCAAGGTCGATGGCCGGGAAGAACGCGTCAGCGGACGCGGCAAGGGCCTGATTTCCTCTGTCCTCTCGACCTTGAAAGAAGCGTTCGGGCTGGAACTGGAAGTACTGGATTACAGCGAACATGCGCTGGGCACCGGCACGGACGCGCGTGCGGCGGCTTACCTCGAATGCCAGATGCCCAACGGGAAAATCGTCTGGGGTGTCGGCATCGACGAAGATGTGGCGGCAGCCAGTGTTCGCGCCATCGTCAGCGCAGCCAACAGCGCCCATCGCGAAGGCGCCTAGGATTATGAGGCACCGGGTAGCTTGGCTGCCCGGTGCCCCTCACTCCGCCAAAAGATTTACCATCTATCCGCCCCAGATGCGGACAATGCGCTGGTTGGATGACGGCGTAACGAGGAGCATCCGCCCTTCCGGGCCGCTTATCCGTTCGGTTGCGCCGAGCGTTCCATGCTCCACCAGATGGTCGATCAGGCGAACCGCGATCTTTTCCGCGCCTAACCGGTCATCCGTCAGTTCCGGTTCGACGCGAATTTCCTGTCCGGTGAAAAACGAAGCGCCTTCGCTTTGCAATCCGCCATCGGCCACTTCTTCCAACCCGACCAAGCCTCTTGCCGGGAAAACCCCGCCCTCCAGCCAGTTGCGCGTCATCGAGACGAAGTAACGCGGGCCGATCCAACTGCGCGCAGGATGCCATGCCACCGCGACAAGGCCATCAAGGACGCAAAGCTCCACCGCAAGGTTGAGAAGAACGCGGACCACCGGCACCATTGCCTCCCCGCCGGACAAGTGCGGGCCGGGCACGATTGTCACCGATTCAAGATGCTCACGCTTGACATTATCCGGCAGATCGAAGCGATAGCCGCAAGTGGGAACCGCCGCAGGCAGCCCCGGCTTCAAACCGGAGAGATCGAACGTCAGCCCGCTTGCCAGAATCTCCGCGGTTCCTGGATCGTCGCTCTGCGCATGATGGGGAATGAGAGCAAACCCGGCTTCGATCGCTTCAAGCGCTGCTCTGTCGGGCCTGCATCCCTGCCGGAACAGCAGCGAAACTTGCGCGCAATGCGCGGCTTTACCGTCAATCATCGATACCCCCTCCCCCTCACCGGCATTTATACAATGCGTTATAAGCGCGGCAATTGCTGGCCGCCCTGTTGCATTGTTTCAAAAAATGCCGAGGCGCAGCCCTTCTGCCATCGCCTGTCCCAATTCGCGGCATGCCTGAAGTGAATCGGCGGGCACCGTTTTCGGGCTGAGAATGGCTTCAGGCGTTTGCGCGGCAAGATTGACGATTAGAGGCTCGGCCACACGCCGCAAGCGCCAACCGGTCACAATCCGGTCGATCTGCGCCTGCGCGCCCTGTCCATCGGACCCTGCCGCGATGGCGGTGGCATAGGGCCGCCCTTCGATCCGGCCCAGCAGGGGATAATAGCAGCGGTCGAACATCTCCTTCATCATCCCGCTCATCGAAGCGAGATTTTCCGGGCAGACGAATATGTACCCCTTCGCCACCAGCAGATCGGCGGAAGTAACCCTTTCCGCCGTGAGTAACCTCGCGCTGCCTCCGCTACTCTCGGCAATCGCTTCCGCCATCGCCCGCGCGGCGCCTGTGCGACTATGCCAGACGACCGCGAGCGAACTATCGACGGCAAGGCCGATCAGCAGCTACCTCCGCTAAGAACACCGCCGAGCATGCCACCCAACCCTCTCGGCTTGCATTTCTTCTGCGGCGCGTTCTGCGGCGAGGTTTCGCTGCCCTGGGAATGGTTCATCCCCCCCATCATCATGCCTTGGGCATCCATCCAGGTGGTCATCGAACGATGACGGATGCGCGCCGTCCATTGAAGGTTCCATGGCTTACCCGCTTCGGTCGGGCGCGGCGGATAGGAAAAATCTTCTTCCGGCCCGAATGCCGTCAACGTGCCGAAGCGGAAATCGGGCGTTGCCTGCCGCACCTCCATCGGCACGAGACAACTCGTGGCCGTGGGCGGCAGAACGGTCTTGTCCTTCACCAGATTCGCCACTTGCGATGGGGAAAGCCAATCCGACAGCCCACCGCCGAACTGGCGCGAGGCGCTGCTGGTCCAGATCACCATGTCGCCCATATCCCCGTTCGGCCCCATCTTTCCGCCGGTGATGAAAGCGAGATAACCCGTAGCATCGGGAACGGCCGGCCAGTTGAGCACAGTCGCCCCGCCTGCCTGTTGGCGGCTCGACACCGAAAGCGGCTGCATGAAATCCCTTGCCGCGGTGAAGGATATTTCGGGCGCGTAATTGCTGGCAATGCGATGCGCCCCCAGCAGCGAACTGTCGGCCTTCACATACTTGCCGTCTTCCGAGGGCCAGCGGCCATATGTCTTGCTGTTGGCCAAAGTCGGCCCGCGATCGCGCAGGACCGTCGTCGTCCAGAGGCCGGAAGGCATCTGGCCTGCGGCAAGCTTGGCAAAGTCGATCACCACCGGCTGCCCTTGCGGGGCATTCTGGCCGCATCCCCAGAAGATAAGCAAACGCCCCTTGGGTTTCTGCGGCAGTTCGTCGATCTCGCCGCGCTCTTCCCGCGGCGTGGTCAGCAGAACCGATTTTCCGAGCCGTGCGGTGGGCGGCATGAAATGTTCCGCCTTGGGCGCGCCGTTTGCCGCAGCCTGCGAAGAACCGAGCCGCAGCAGCAATTCATGCTGGGCCGCGTTGCCTCCTTTGCCGCCGAACATCATGCTCATCATCGAACCCGCGCCCATAGCCCCGACGCCCGACATCGTGCCTGCACGGATATCGTAACGGGCCACGGGGCCGGTGGTAGGATTCTGCGCGGCAAACAAAGGAACAAATGCAATCGCAGAAATTCCACATGCCAGGGCAATAATTGCGCGACTCGAAGCCATGATGTGATCCCCCAAAAATTATGATGCGGGTTTTATAATACATTTTTCTTCGTGAATACTTGTAAGAATGCGCCCCCGGATCGTGGCCCGGCCCATCTCCCGATCCCTTCCCCAATGTGCATCGATGGGGTAGCGCACACGCATGGCATCGCATTCGGCATCTTCCGCATTCGGCATCGAACGTTCGCTCGGCGGCCGCGTATGGCGCTGGCGCGGCGGCAACATGGATCTGGGCGAAACCGGCGCCGGACAGGCGGACGATCTGGTGACGCAACTGTTGCTCGCCCGCGGCATCCCGCGGGAGGAACTGGAACGCCACCGCAATCCCACATTGCGCAATTTCCTGCCCGACCCTTCCGTGTTCCGCGATATGGATGTGGCCGCCGAAAGGCTGGCCCAAGCGGTGATGACGGGCGAATCCGTCACTATCTATGGCGATTATGACGTCGATGGCGCGACCAGCGCTGCACTGCTGATCCGCCTTCTGCGCATGCTGGGGCATCGGGCGGATTATTACATCCCAGACCGATTGCTCGAAGGATACGGCCCCAGCGGGGAAGCTCTCGTGAAATTGGGCCAGCAGGGCAGCAGCCTGATCGTAACGGTCGATTGCGGCGCCATGGCCCATCAGGCGCTTGCCGAAGCGCATGCCGCTGGGATCGATGTGATCGTGGTCGATCACCATAAATGCGCGGCAGAACTGCCGCAGACCGTCGCGCTGGTGAACCCCAATCGCCTGGATGAAAGCGATACAGGCGCAGCCTATGGCCATCTCGCCGCGGTTGGCGTTGCTTTCCTTCTGGCCGTGGCAACAGTGCGCACCTTGCGGCAGCACCGGTTTTTCGAATCGCGGCCGGAACCCGATCTCTTTGCCCTGCTCGATCTCGTGGCGCTGGGCACGGTGGCCGATGTCGCCGCCCTTCATGGTCTGAACCGGGCCATGGTCGCGCAGGGGCTCAAAATCATGGCCCGGCGCGAGAACACCGGTATGTCCGCCCTGATCGATGCGTCCCGCCTCAACCGCGCGCCGATATGCAGCGATCTCGGTTTCGCACTCGGCCCGCGAATCAATGCCGGTGGCCGCGTCGGGGAATCGACATTGGGCGTTCGCCTGTTAACCACCGAAGATCCCGATGAAGCGCGGGCCATTGCCGCGCAACTGTCGCAACTGAACGAAGAACGCCGCGCGATCGAAGCCGCTGTGCAGGAAGCGGCTGAGGAGCAACTGCCTACCCAGCACAATCGCGCCGTGGCCATGCTGGCCGGGCGTGGCTGGCATCCCG
Source organism: uncultured Caenibius sp. (assembly GCA_964466155.1). GTDB lineage: Bacteria > Pseudomonadota > Alphaproteobacteria > Sphingomonadales > Sphingomonadaceae > Caenibius. The sequence continues at coordinate 9,056 of CAYXMY010000101.1, forward strand.
GCGTGATCGGCATCGTCGCCGGGCGGATCAAGGAAAAAACCGGCAAACCCGCGGTCGTGATCGCTCTCGATGCCGATGAGGAAACCGGCCACGGCAAAGGTTCGGGCCGCTCTATCGCCGGTGTCGATCTGGGGGCGGCAATCATCGATGCACGCGAACAGGGCCTGCTGGTGGCAGGCGGAGGGCACGCGATGGCGGCGGGCCTGACGGTCGAATCCGGGCAACTCTCCGCGCTGGCCGATTTTCTGGATGAAAGGCTCGGCCGCGCCATCGCTGCCGCCCAGGCCCAGCAGTCGCTGCTGCTCGACCTGTCGGTCGCTCCGCGCGGTCTCAATCCGGGGCTGGTGGAAGTGCTGGAAAGCGCCGGCCCTTATGGCATGGGCTGGCCGGGGCCTCGTATCGCCGTAGGCCCGGTGCGGCTTATCAAGGCCGATATTGTGGGCAAGGATCATGTGCGGATGATCGCTTCGGGGCGCGATGGCGCTTCCTTCAAGGCGGTCGCGTTTCGCGCGGCGGAAAGCGAACTGGGGCAGACCTTGCTGCACGGCACGCAAGGCCGCCAGCTCTGGCTCGCCGGACGCGCAAAAATCGACGACTGGGCCAGCAGGCCGCAAGCCGAATTGCACGTCGACGATGCCGCCTGGGCCGATTGAAGGCCAACAAATGTCTTCTCTCTGCAACAGGGGGTTGACCAGACCATCGCCCCCCCCTAAGGCGCGGGCCTGCACTGAGTGGCCCCTTCGTCTAGCGGTCAGGACGCGGCCCTTTCACGGCTGAAACACGGGTTC
>CAYXMY010000102.1:0-9662 GCA_964466155.1 uncultured Caenibius sp.
GGGCATAGGCCGGGTCGGCGGCCTGCGCGGCGCGGAAGGCATCGGCGAGCAGAGCCCCGCCGCGCCGCCCATTGGCATCCTCGCTCCGGCCGGGCGTGAGGCGGCAGGTGTTGCAGACCACCACCGATGGCCCCGCTGTGACAGCTTGCAAAGTCATCGCCGCGCTCTCCGACATGGAGAAGGCGAAAACAGCGGCATTCGGGCGGTATCAGGCATGAGCAAATCCCCAGCTTCGAACACGAAACCCCGTTTTTCCGGCGATGTGCGGCATCGGGTTCGCAAACGGCACCGCACACGGCCCGGCAATCCGGGGCACGAGTGTCGTTGCGCGAGGGAATCCCCGTCCGGCCGGCTCACCCTGTCCGGTCGAAGAACGACGGCGTCAGGCAGGTCTCCTGGCTCGCGGGTCCGCACCGTTCCGGCCGCCTTCTCAGGATCGTGCGATCCCAATGGCTGATGGCCGGTGGCTATCCGCTTACAGTTGCAGGGGCAGCCCGGGTCTTGCACCCGAATTCCCTTTCAATCCCCTTGCGGGGAACCTGTCGCACGGCGGCTGATAGAACCGATGCCGGAAGGTGGCAAGGCCCGCGCTGGGGCCTGCCGCCCTTCCGCAACGCTCATGCCATGCCCGCGCGGATCAGGCGGCCGGGCAGTTCGCCGGTGGGCTGCCCATCGCGATAGACCGGCATGCCGTTGACCACTGTCGCCGTATAGCCATCCGCCCGCTGGACGAGGCGCGGCATGCCGCCGGGCAGATCGTGGGTGATTTCCGGGGCGTGGAGATGCAGCCCGGCGAAATCGATCACATTGATATCCGCGCGCAGGCCCGGCGCGATCAGACCCCGGTCGGTAAGCCCCATCAGCGCCGCCGTATCGTGCGACAGCCAGCGGACGACATCGGACAATGCCACGCGCCCTTCCGCCCGATCGCGCGCCCAATACATCAGCATGTAAGTGGAATAGCTGCCATCGCAGATCGTGCCGCAATGCGCCCCGCCATCGCCCAGCCCCGGCACGATATCGCGGTGGCGCATGATTTCGCCCACCGCGTCGAGCTTGCCATCGGTGAAATTGCCCATCGCGAGATAGAGCGTCGCATCCTCGCCCAGCAGGATATCGTAAGCGAGGTCTTCCGGGGTGCGCCCTTCGCGCGCGGCGCGGACGGCAATGCTGTTTTCGGGCGGCTGTTCGTAATCGGGCGGATTGCCCAGTTCGAACATCGTGCCGAACTGGCGCACCACCCGCCCGAGCATGGACGCCGTTTCGGGATCGGGCGTGTCTGCAAGGATCGCCGCTTTCACTTCGGGCTTGCGCAGTTCCGCCAGCCGTTCCGCCAGCGGCAGATGGGCGAGCGCGGCGTAAGTCGGCGTCGAATAGAACGGGTTGAGCGTCAACTGGTGGCCCAGCATCATTCCCACGCCACGCGGCAGGACTTGCCCCCGCACGGTCAGCCCCCGGTCGTTCGCCGCCTGCAACTGCGCCAGATGCCGCCGCCAGGCAAGCGGCCCTTCGTTGGGCGTGCCGATGGTGAAGGTCACCGGGCGGCGGGAACGGTCGGCCAGATTGACCACGTTGTCCAGCGTCGCATCGGGCAGATGCATGTCTTCCACGATCTGGAACACGCCTTTGCCCCGCGCACGCATTTCATCGGCGAAACCGAACAGCTCCGCCTCCCCCGCTTCCAGCGTAGGGATCGGCTTGCCGTCGCTCGACCGGTGAAACAGCGTGCGAGAGGTGCCGATGCCGATGGCGCCATGTTCCAGCGCTTCGCCATAGAGCGCGCGCATCTGCGCGATATCCTCCGCCGTGGCCGGTTCGCGGTTCGCCCCGCGTTCGCCCATGACATAGACGCGCAGCGCCGCGTGGGGGACATAGCACGCCACATCCATATCGAAGCTGCGGCTGGCGAGGAAATCGAGATATTCGGGATAGGTTTCCCAAGTCCACGGCAGGCCGGTGGCCAGCACCGGGAACGGGATATCCTCCACCCCTTCCATCAGGCGGATCAGCGTGTCCCGCTCATCCGGGCGGCAGGGGGCGAACCCGACTCCGCAATTGCCGATGATCGCAGTGGTGATCCCGTGGAAGGAGGACGGTTTCAGCCGTTGTTCCCACGTTACATGCCCATCGTAATGCGTGTGCACATCCACGAAACCGGGGGTGACGATCTTGCCGCTGGCGTCGATCTCCTCCGCGCCTGCTTCCAGCCCCTGCCTCACGGCGGCGATCCTGCCATCGCGCACGCCCACATCGCCAGTGAACGGTTCACCGCCCGATCCGTCAATGATCGTGCCGCCGCGGATCACCAGATCATAAGCGCTCATGCCACGGCCCCTGCGCCAGCGGTGTCGAGCACGCGGCCCATCGTGGCATTGCCGCGCAAAGTGGAGCGGCGGGCGATCCGCAGCACGTCCAGCGGATGCCCGGCGGCGGCGTGCATCATGCGGTAATTGTCCCACAGCACAATATCGTTGGTGCCCCAGTCATGCTCGTAAATGAATTGCGGCTGGACCACGGCATCGATCAGCTCGTCAATCAGCGCGTCGCTGTCCGCCTCATCCATGCCGACGATCCCTTGGATATTGAGCGGGCAGACATTCATCACCACCTGCCCCGTGTGCGGATGGCGGGCGACGATCGGCCGGGCCAGCGGCAGATAATCGGGGAACTTGGCGGAAGAGGTGCCGACACGGGTGCCACCCGGATTGCGGAAGCGCATCCGGCCCAGATCCGCGCAGAATTCGAACCGCGCCTCCAGCCCGTCGATCCGCTGCTTGAGATCGACGCTCAGGCTGTCATAGGCTTTCGTCGTGTCGAGCCATGCGGTCATCCCGCCCTGTTCGGCGCGGTGGACCATATTGAGCAGCGCCCCGGCATTCGGCACCGGCTGGAATGCCAGATCGGTATGCCACGGAATGCGGCCATAAGTCGGCACACCGTCATAGGCATAGACCGGCCCTTTCGGCCCATCGCGATTGGTCAGTTCGATCAGTTCGGGATAATCCGGCATGCGGATCTGTTCGATAGGATGCGGTTCCAGTTCGCCGAAACAGCGGCTGAGATCGAGCAGCGCCTCCGCACTGGTGCCGATCCCGCGAAAGACGAGGACACCTGCCTCATACCACCATGCGCGCAATTGCGCCGCCGTGTCCGTATCGATGGGCTGACCTAGATCGAGCCCGATCACTTCCATGCCAACGGTCGGCAGAGGCCGTGTGTGCAGTGCCAAGGTACATCTCCCGCTTTGCGCTGTTTATGCCCATGCTATGCCACAACCCGCTGGCAGGCCATTCATCCATATGGGGGAATGCGGCGGAAAATTTGCGGGCGGGGGAAACATGCGCAATCCCGCTTGGCTCTCAATGCGGCTGGAGCGCAAATTCCTGGCGCGTGCGGCGGTTGAACACGCGGTCCACCTGCTGCCCGTCCCAATGCATTTCATAATGATCGGCCTGTCGGGGCAGGCCCACCGCATCGGGCCAGAACGCGCCGATGCACAGCCCGCCGAGGCAGCGGACGGAACGGTAGTGCACGCCATCTGCCCCCGCGCCGCGCAGATCGGCGGCCAGCGCCTGCGGCACGCGCCAATCGTCGGGATCGTGGCAATCGTCCCGCCCGCGCAGATCGGCGAACATCCGGTCCACCGCGCCCACCAGCATACGAAACTGAGAATGCCAGCCGGGCCCTTCCCCCGTGCTGCGCATCAGCCGCGCCTGATGATGGGCCACTTCGCGCAGGGCCACTTCCTCGCTGTCGCCCGCGCTGTAAACGCCGTATTGCCCGGCGGTGAAGCGTCCGGGGCGATCCGGGCTGACATGGACGAACGGTGCCATGACCAGGCTTGCCCCCGGGCCGTTCACACGCCGTTCGGGCGGCACCAGATCGAGCCGGCCCATGTTTTCCATCAGGCGCGGGTTGGTCTTGCTTTCGACCGAGGCCAGCGCTTCCCAGTCGCGCGGGTCGGCGATATCTTCGAACAGGTCGATCGGCGGATGGATCGAACGGATCAGACGAAACGCCCGGTCCCATTGCACATGGATCAGCGGCGTTGCGCCGGTTGCCCCCGTCACCAGCCGCCACGCTCCGCATCGAGATAGGCGCGCACGCGTTCCAGCGCGAAAATCGATCCGTCCAGCATCACATCCAGCGCTCGCCGCCCGCCGAACATCGCATTGGGCTGCTTGACCCAGGCATAGGCCCGGTCGGGATCGCGGAAGAGATAGCGCAGCGCCTTGTGCATGCCGAGGAGAAGCGAAAGACGCGTGGCCAGATCGCGGTCGATCCGGCCGATTTCGCCCTTTTTCCAACGGGCATAGCTGCGCGCCGAGAGCCCGCCGAGAATCTGGCACGCGTCCTCATCCGTCAGGCCCCAGCGGGCAAACAGATTGATGACCGCGCGCGCGGCAGCCTGCGCTTCTTCCGGCGTTATGCCGGGAATATGCGGCGCGGCCTGCGTCCGGGGGATTTCCTGCAACATGTGCGTTCTCCTTATGGCAGAATATAGGAGAACTTTTGCCAATTGGCAAATTTATCGAAAGCAGATGTCATATGGCCGGGCAACAGCGATAGCGGGGACAGAGCGCCCCGCTATCGCAAACCATCACACCTTGCCGAACAGGCCCACCACGGCCCAGACCAGCAAGGCACAAGCCGCCAGCACGACCAGCGCCGCCAAAGGCGACGTAAAGCGCAGGATCGGGGCCGTTGCCGTCCACCGGCGCGAACCGGACAGCATGGCGGACACGAGATTGTCCCCATGCATCACGCGATGGAACACAATCGCCAGCACATGCAAGGCGATCAGCGCCAGCAGCAGGTTGAACACCAGTCCGTGCGTTTCAGCCGCCCAGCGCCCGGTATCGAACGCCACCAGATAGGCGAACGGGCCGGATTCCACCCCATCCACATCGATGGAAAAGAAGCCCAGCAAGACTTGCAGCAGCAACAGCGCGAGCATCGCCACCACGCTCCACCCGCCGAGCGGATTGTGCCCGGCATGCGGCGGCGATCCGGGCCGGAACATATGCCCGGCAACATAGCGAACAACCATGCCCGGCCCCCGCACGAAGTACGAAAACTGCGCCGTGGTGCTGCCGACGAAGCCCCAGGCGATGCGGAACAGGACCAGCGTCAGGATCGTGTAACCGGTGAGCCGGTGCCATGAGATCAACCCGTTTTCCGCCGTCCACCAGGCGCAGCCGATCAGCAAGGCCAGCGACCAGTGGAACAGGCGGACAGGCGCATCCCACAACCGGATGCGGGCGGCCGGGAACACCGATGTCATCACTTCTCGCGGAATTGGGTGTGGCAATCCTGGCAGGTCTTGCCCAGGGTTTCGCTCGCCTTGGCCAGTGCCGCCAGATCGCCGGTGCCGGCCGCCTTGTCGAGTTCACGGGCAGCAGTCACCGCCGCTTCGCTATCCTTGTTGAATTCGGCCGGGTTCGCCCAGACGGCGGCCTTGGCTTTGGTCTTGGCGCCCGATTCCGGCCCGCTTCCCGCCGGGAAATGATCCTTGATCTCCTCCGTATGCGCGACCAGTTCCTGCGTGGCCTTGCGCACCTTGTCGAGATCGGGCTTGCCGGTCTTGAGTTCATCACCCACCGTTTTGAAAGACTTGCCGATGGCCTTGAAATTGGCCTTGCGCGCGGCCACCACCTCGGCTTCCGGCCCGCCGGACGAACATGCCGCCAAGCCGCCCGCCAGCAATGCGGCCACCAGAGCCGCTCGGATTCCCGCCTTCATGGTCGAACCTGTTTCTTTCATCGCCTGCCTTCCTTCTCAATCCCGCCCTTGATCGCCCGGACGGCGGAAAATTGCCACCCTTTTCGTCAGGTTGCAGCGGGGTTCGGGGGCGGTTTTTCCGGCATCAAGCCGCCTGCCGCGCCCCACGCACCAGCCTTCCGGGCAGCGCCCCGGTGGGGGCGCCATCGCGCTGGATCGTCACCCCGCTGACGATGGTCGCGGCATAGCCTTTCGCCGCCTGGGTCATCCGCCGCCCGCCAGCGGGCAGATCGTAGCTGACGCGTGGCGGCCCCAGTTGCAGGGCATCGAAATCGATCACGTTGATATCGGCCTTGTACCCGGCGCGCAGCAGCCCCCGGTCGTTCAGGCCGATGGCCTGCGCCGTCTCGCTGGAAAGCCCGCGCACGATCTGTTCCAGAGGCAGGCGTTCCCCCTTGCGGTCTCTCCCCCAGTACTGGAGCATGAAGGTCGGCAGGCTGGCATCGCACAGGAAACCCAGATGCGCCCCCCCATCGCCCAGCCCATAGACCGTGTTTTCATGAGCGAGCATTTCCCGCGTGGCGTCGAGCGAACCATAGGCATAGTTACCCACCGGCAGCATCAGCGACGCCTGCCCATCCTGTTCCATCATCGCATCGTATGCCAATTCGGCGGGTGTCACGCCCATCCGCTCCGCCTGCGCGGCGACCGTGCTGTCCGCCGTGGGTTCATAATCGGGATTTTCGCCCAAGGGATACATCAGCCCCCATTGGCGGATCAGCGTTTCCCCCATGAAATCGGAAGGTTCGGGCGTTTCCGCCACGATTTTCGCCCGGATCGCCGGATCGCGCAGGGCCTTCAACCGCTCCGCAGGTGCAAGATGCGCCAGCGATTTGAACGTCGCCGTATAGCTGAAGGGATGATAGCTCAGCGGGAAACCCAGCATCATGCCCACCGGGCGTCCGTTCACTTGCCCGCGGACGGAAAAGCCATCGGCGGTGCATTGCCGCGCCCAATCCATGATCGTGCGCCATTTTTCCGGGGCCTGATGCCACTGCATGATCGCCAGGGATAATGGGCGCCCGCTGCGTTCCATCACCCGGCGGAACATCGCCAGTTCCGCCTCCACATCTTCGTAATCGGACACGACTTGCAACACGCCCGCCCCCTGCCGGGCCAGCGCCTGCGCAATCGCGGTGAGTTCCGCTTCCGCCGCGGTCAGCGTGGGAATCAAGGTGCCATCGCTCGCCCGGTGGTTGAGTGTGCGCGAAGTGCCGAAGCCCAGCGCCCCCGCCTTGATCGCTTCTTCCGCGATGGATGCCATCAATGCACAATCTTCCGCCGTGGCATCTTCGCGCGCGGCGGCGCGTTCCCCCATCGCGAACACGCGCAAGGCGGCATGGGGAAGCTGGGTGGCGATATCGATATCGTAGTGCCGGGCATCCAGCACATCGAGATAATCGGTGAAGGTTTCCCACGTCCATGGCAGGCCGGTGGTGAGAACCACTTCGGGCAAATCCTCCACCCCTTCCATCAGCCGTACCAGCCGGTCCCGGTCTTCCGGGCGGCAAGGGGCGAAACCCACCCCGCAATTGCCCAGCAGGACCGAGGTCACCCCATGGCCGGACGAGGGCGAAAGCGTGTTTTCCCACGTCACCTGCCCATCGTAATGGGTATGGATATCGACAAAGCCGGGCGTCACCAGCTTGCCGCGCGCGTCGATCTCCTCACGCCCGCGGAACGGACCGCCATCCCCGGCGGCGAGGATACGGCCATCCTTGACGGCCACATCCCCTTCGAACAGATCGCCGCCCGAACCGTCGGCAATCGTTCCGCCCCGGATCACCAGATCCACATCAAGCGCCATCGTCTCTCTCCCGTTTGCAGCGCATGAACCGATCAGCAGCCGACTTTGTAAAGCTGGGCAGCGTTGTCATGCAGAATCCACGCCTTTTCCTGCTCGGTCAGATGCGCGGTCTGGCCCGCCAGCAGTTCCCGGCTCCATGGCCAGGTCGAATCGCTGTGCGGGAAATCGTTGGCCCACATGAGCCGCTGCGGGTTCATCAGGCCGGTCATCTTCAGCGCAATCCAGTCATCCTGAAACGTCAGATAGACGTTTTCGCGGAAGTATTCGCTGGGCAGCTTCTCCATATCGCCCATCTTCATCCAGAACCGGTGGCGCTTGTAACCGTGATCCATGCGATAGGCGAAATGCGGCGCCCAGCCCGCATCCGCTTCCACGCAGACCAGTTTCAGATCGGGATGGCGTTCGAACACGCGGCCCCAGATGAACACGCCGATGATATCCTGAATCGATTTCAGCAGCGCCTGGCTGGCGTTCTGCGGCGGCCCGCGATGGCTCTTCTGCCCAGCATCGCCCACGCTGTTAGGCCCATCCTGACGGCTGGTGAGGATATGAAAGCCCAGTGGCAATTCCAGTTCCACCGCCGCGCGCCACAGCGGATCGAAACTGGGGTGATCGTAATCTTCCTCCGTCGCCGGGTTGCCGGGCATCATCACCCCGCGAAAGCCCATTTCCTTGAACCGGCGGAAATCCTCTATCGCCTCGGCCACGGAACGCACCGCCGTCTGCCCCATGCCGAGCAAGCGGTTCGGATCGGCGGCGCAGAATTCTTCTTGCAGCCAGCGGTTGTAAGCCCACATCGCGGCCTGCTTGTAATCCGCGTCGGGATGATTGCAGAGCACCATGCCGATGGACGGATAAATCACTTCGGCCGCCACGCCATCGCGATCCTGATCGGCAAGGCGCGCCTTGCCGTCCCACCCGCCACGGTGCAAATCCTCGAACCGGGTTTCCCCCTTTCTGATATCGCGCGGATCTTTCCCGGCGGCGGCGACAATGCCCATCGGCACGGAGCCGGGCATGCCATCGATCACGAAGCTATCGCCGCCATCCCCATCCAGATTCACACGCGGCGCACGGTCGCGATAGGCGGGATCGATCCGGCCGATATAGCAATCCGGCGGTTCGGTAACGTGCGAATCCGCCGAAATGATCTTGTCCGGCAGGCTGTTGTCCCGGGCAGCGCCGGAGGTTTTCTCGAGCGTTTCGAGAATCGGATTCTTGACCTGGCTCATCGCTTCGCTCTTCCCATTTGCGCCGCCGCGTTTTTTCTCTCGTTGTGAAAGGGATTATGCGCGGCGCGCGGCATTCACGCTACAGGAAATCGTCCGGTCGATTGCGATAATGGCCCTATCGATCCTGTCCGCACGCCAATGGCCAGCGCAGAAGAATATGGGGCGCCTTCCACCCGGCCGCGCGTTATCGAAACAATTGCGCGGCGAGGCAAACCGCGCAATCTACACCTGTCCGAAAGGAGGGAACGCCCGCGCATGAACGACACCGCCGCCTTCCGGCATATCAAGGCGAACATCGTCCTTTATGGCGCGCTGTTCGCCAATCTCGGCATTGCCGCGGCCAAGTTCGTGGCTGCCGCGATCAGCGGATCGTCGTCGATGATTTCGGAAGGCGTCCACTCCCTGGTCGACAGCGGCAACCAGATTCTGCTGCTTTATGGCCAGAATCAGGCCCGGCGGCCACCGGACGATGCCCACCCCTTCGGTTATGGGCGGGAACTCTATTTCTGGGCCTTCGTCGTCGCGATTCTGATCTTCGCCGTGGGCGCGGGCGTTTCCATCTATGAAGGCTGGCTGCATATCGTGGAACCGGAACCGCTGCGCGATCCGACGATCAACTATGTCGTGCTCGGCATTGCCGTGCTGCTCGAAGGCATGTCCTGGCGTATCGCCGTGCGCGAATTCAACGAACGGCGGCGCGGCGCCAATTGGTGGCAATCGATCCTGCGGTCCAAGGACCCGGCCAGCTTTATCGTGTTGTTCGAAGACAGCGCCGCTCTGCTCGGCCTCGTGATTGCGGGCATCGGCGTCTGGGCGAGCCACCATTTCGGCGATCCGCGTAT
>CAYXMY010000103.1:0-9639 GCA_964466155.1 uncultured Caenibius sp.
GCGTTGCCGTCCTGCTCGCCCGCGAGGCGAAGGGGCTGTTGATCGGGGAAAGCGCCGATCCCGCGCTGATCGCCAAGATATGGTCGATTGTCGACCGGCAGCCGGCGATCGTGTCCGTCAACCATGTGCGCACGATCCACACTTCGCCCGATTCCGTGTTCGTCGCCATCAGCGCCGATTTCGACGATGCCATGCGCATGGGCGATGCCGAAACCCTGATCGAAACGATCGAAAACGAACTGCGCGCCGCCGTTCCCGAACTCAGCTCGATCTATATCCGGCCGGAAAAGCGGGAGGAAGCGGCGTTGCAGCAGCGGCCCGCCATGGCCCAGCCCCCATCCTGACGTCCCCGGCTGCGATTGTGCGAACTAGCCCTCGAATATCGGGGAAGTCTCGCATATGGAGGCTGGCATGGATGACACTCTCCGCAACGCCGCGCTCGATTATCATCGTTTCCCCCAGCCCGGCAAACTCCGCATCGAACCGACCAAGCGCATGGTCAACCAGCGCGATCTGGCACTGGCCTATTCGCCGGGGGTGGCCGCACCGTGCAGCGAAATCGCCGCCGATCCGGACAAGGCGCTGGATTACACCGCGCGGGGCAATCTCGTTGCCGTGATTTCCAACGGCACTGCGGTGCTCGGCCTCGGCGCCATCGGCGCGCTGGCATCCAAGCCGGTGATGGAAGGCAAGGCGGTGCTGTTCAAGAAGTTCGCCGATATCGATGTGTTCGATATCGAAGTGGACACCACCGACCCGGACAAGTTCATCGAAGCCGTCGCCTTGCTCGAACCCACGTTCGGCGGGATCAATCTGGAGGATATCAAGGCCCCCGAATGCTTCGCCATCGAGGCAGCGCTGCGCGAACGGATGAATATCCCCGTTTTCCATGACGATCAGCATGGCACCGCCATCGTCGTGGCCGCCGCCGTGCGCAACGCGCTGGTACTGCAAGGCAAGACATTGGCCGAAGCGAAGCTGGTCACTTCCGGCGCGGGCGCGGCGGCGCTGGCCTGCGTCGATCTGCTGGTCTCCATGGGTCTGCCGGTCGAAAACGTCACGCTGACCGACAAGGACGGGGTGATCCATGCCGGGCGCGAAGGGATGCTGCCCAACATGGCGCGTTATGCCCGCACCACCAACGCGCGCACCCTGCCCGAAGTGCTGCCGGGCGCGAACGTGTTCCTCGGCCTCTCGGCCCCCGGCGTGCTCAAGCCCGAATGGCTGCCTCTGCTGGCGGACAAGCCGCTGATTTTCGCGTTGGCCAATCCGGAACCGGAAATCCGGCCCGATGTCGCCCGCGCCGCGCGGCCCGATGCCATCGTCGCCACCGGCCGTTCGGATTTTCCCAATCAGGTCAACAACGTGTTGTGCTTCCCCTATATCTTCCGGGGCGCGCTGGATGCCGGGGCGACCGCGATCAACGAAGCGATGAAAGTGGCCGCGGCGGAAGCCATCGCCTCGCTCGCCCGGCTCCCGCCGCATGAAAGCGTGGCGCAGGCCTATGGCGGGCGCAAACTGGGCTTCGGGCCGGATTACATCATTCCCACCCCGTTCGATCCGCGCCTGATCGCGGAAATCGCGCCCGCCGTGGCCAAGGCCGCGATGGACAGCGGGGTGGCCCGCCGCACACTCGATCTCGATGCCTATCGCCGGTCGCTGGCAGAACAGAACACCCGCTCGGCGCAATTGATGATGCCGGTGTTCGAAGCCGCACGCGGCACCCGCACCCGCATCGCTTATGGCGAAGGGGAAGACGAACGCGTGCTGCGCGCGATCCAGGATGCGCTGGACGATGGCATCGTCAGCCCGGTGATCGTCGCCCGGCGGCGTATCCTGCACCAGCGCCTGCCCGAACTGGGGCTGCGTTTCGAACTGGACCGCGATGTCGAAGTGATCGACCCGGAAACCGACCATGCCATTATCGCCCCGCTGGTCGAAGCCTATCGTGCGGTGGCCGCGCGCAAAGGCGTGCCCGATGCCGAAATCACCCGCCACGTCTATCGCCGCCCCACGGTGACAGCAGCCATGCTGCTGCGCACCGGCCATGTGCAGGCCGCGCTGGTGGGCGGCAATTCGGAATACTGGGGCCAGATGGAATATGTGCTGCGGATCATCGACCGCGCACCCGGCACGCAGCGCGTCTATGCGCTATCGGGCCTGATCCTCGATGCGGGCGCGCTGTTCATCACCGACACGCACATGGTGCCCGATCCGACCCCGGAACAGATTGCCGAAATGACCATACTGGCCAGCAACGAACTGCGCCATTTTGGCCTGCCGCCGCGTGCGGCGCTGCTTTCGCATTCCAATTTCGGCGCTTCGCACAGCCCCAGCGCGCGCAAGATGCGCGCGGCGCTGGCGATCCTGCGAGACAAGGCGCCCGATCTGGCGGTGGACGGCGAAATGCACGCCGATGCCGCCCTATCGCAACCCCTGCGCGAAAGGCTGGTGCCCGATACGCGCTTTGCCGGGCCGGCCAATCTGCTGGTGATGCCCAATCTCGATTCCGCCAACATCACGCTGACGGCGCTGGGCGCATCGTCCAAATCGCCCACTGTCGGCCCGATGCTGATGGGCTTGTCCCAGCCGATCCACGTTCTGCCGCCGGGCGCCACATCCCGCGCAGTGCTCAACCTGACAACCATCGCAGCGGCAGAAGCGAACTACCGCTGACTGCAAGAACATGCCCCGGCCCAACAGATAGCCGGGGCATGTCCTGTCATTACGAAGTGAAGAATTGCTGCGTGCCGTGCGCTTCGATGGCTTCGGCCAGACGGCCCAGGGCGTGGACATAGGCCGCGCTGCGCACGGAAATTCCACGATCCTTCGCCAACATCCAGATGGCGCGCCCTTCGGCTTCCATGCTGGCCTTCAGCCGTTCGTGAATTTCACCCACGGTCCAGTAATAACCTTGCCGGTTCTGCACCCATTCGAAATAGGACACCGTGACACCGCCCGCATTGGCGAGAATATCGGGCAGGATAACCACGCCCTTGCGGGCAAGGATATCGTCCGCTTCGGGCGTGATCGGGCCATTGGCGAGTTCCACCACAACCTTGGCCTTGACGGTATCGGCATTGCCTTCGTGGATCAGGTTTTCCAGCGCGGCGGGCACCAGGACATCGCAATCGACCCCCACGATATCGTCGGGCGACAGGACACTGGCACCGGCAATGCTGCCCGCCAAGCTGGCAAGCCCCGCCCCCTGCTTGGCCGCGATCAGATCGTCATAGCTCACGCCATCGGGCACATGGATGCCGCTGCGCGAATCCGTCACCGCGACGATGCGATAGCCTACTTGGTGCAACAGGTGCGCCATATGGCTGCCCGCGTTGCCGAAACCCTGAATGGCGACGCGCGATCCGGGGCCGACCCCCAGTTCGCTTTCCAGATGGCGTTGCAGATAGAAACCGCCGCGCGCCGTGGCGTCATCGCGCCCCAGCGAACCGCCCAGCGCAATCGGCTTGCCGGTGATGACCGCCGGGGACACACGCCCGACAATCGAAGCGTATTCATCGGCCATCCAGCCCATAATCATGGCATTGGTGTAAACGTCCGGGGCCGGAATGTCGCGGTCGGGGCCGATGATCCCGGAAAAGGCCTGCATATAGGCGCGCGAAAGGCGTTCCAGTTCCGATTTCGACAGCTTATGCGGATCGACCTGCACCGCGCCTTTGCCCCCGCCGTAAGGCAGGTTCATCACCGCGCATTTGAACGTCATCCAGAATGCCAGCGTTTCCACTTCATCCACCGACGCTTCGGGATGGAAACGGATGCCCCCCTTGGTGGGGCCGCGCGTATCGTCATACCGGCAACGCCACGCCATGAAAGACTTGCGCGAACCGTCATCCATCCGGATCAGCAGACGCGTCTTGGTTGTTTCGCGCGGGTACTTCAGCTTTTCGAGCACATCGGGGTCCAGTTTGAGATGCTGGGCCGCATCGTCAAGACGGGTGAGCGCCTGATCGAGCATGGATGGTGTCATGAGATCTCCTTCGAGTGCTGATCGCCATGCGAATACTCGCGGACGCGAGCGCGCATGCCTGGTGCCGGGAACGGCGTGGGAAAACATACTTGCGCCTGCCGCTAGCAGCCCGATCCCGTTTCAGCCAGAATCTTTCCTGTAAAATTTTTCCTGCTCTTCGATACTTATTCGCTCAGCGCCGCAGGTTGTGCGAATTGCGCGCTGGCAGGCTATTCAGCCGACAATGGGCGGGAAAAGCGTTTCCTCACCCGGGGCCGCGTGTTCACCGCGGAAGAGCAGGCCCAACTCGGCGGCGGCTGACGGCGCGGCTTCTCATTGTTCCATCGCTTGCCGCGCCCAGCGAACGATTGCCCCGCCGGGCATCGCCCCTGACTGGCGCGCCACTTCGCGGCCTTTCGCGATCAGGATCAGCGTCGGGATCGACTGGATGCCATAGCGCGCGGCAATTGCCTGCTCCGCCTCGGTATCGAGCTTGCCCAGACGCAGGGCCGGTTCCAGTTCCTGGGCGGATGCGGCAAAGGCCGGGGCCATCTGGCGGCACGGCCCACACCAGCCAGCCCAGAAATCGACCAGCAGCGGAATATCGCTGCGCGCGGCGTGGGCATCGAAATTGGCGGAAGTCAGCGTGACCGGCTCGCCCATGAACAGGGGTTTCCCGCAACGCCCGCACTTGCCGCCCGCCCCGAGCCTGTCCGCCGGCACGCGGTTGGCCGTGGCGCAGGACGGGCAAATCACGATCTTGCTGTTCCGGGATGCCATGGTTCACCTCTCTCTGCCCGCAATAGGGCGACCGTTGTCGTTTCAACGCATGGACATTGCGATGGTGTCCAGCATGGCAAGAGGCCATCTCCAGTTGGTGGCAGACTGGACCGGGGATTTAGTTAACGCGCGGTCAGGCAGCCGCTTCGACATGGGTGCCGGACTGTCCGGCATCCGCCCGATCCGCCGCCGCGCGGTAACGCTGCGCGAGAACGGCGCAGACCATCAACTGCACCTGATGGAAAATCACCACCGGCAGCAGGATCGCCCCCACTTGCGAAGCGGCGAACAGCACGCCCGCCATCGGCACGCCGGTGGCGAGGCTCTTTTTCGATCCGCAGAATTGCAGGACAATGGCATCGCCGCGCGGCATCTTCATCGCCCGCGCGATCGTATAGTTGAGGAACAGGACGACGGTGAGCAGCGCAATCGCAATCGCCAGCACCATCGCCAGGTCTTCCGGCGCAACCTTGCGCCACAAGCCTTCCACCACCGCCGCGCCGAATGCGGTATAGACCACCATCAGGATCGAGCCGCGATCGACGAAGGACAGCAGCTTCTTCTGCCGCGTCACCCAGTCGCCGATCCACGGACGCAGGAAATGGCCTGCAAGAAACGGCAGGAGAAGCTGGAACGCAATCGTCAGAATCATACCGGCAGAGATGCCGCCGCTCTTGCCCGTAATCAGCAGCGCCACCAAAGCGGGCGTGATGAAAATCCCGGCCAGGTTGGAGAACGACGCGCTGCACACCGCCGCCGCCACATTGCCCCGCGCCACCGCCGTAAACCCGATAGAGGATTGCACCGTCGAAGGCAGAAGCGTGAGGAACAGCAGCCCGGTCGCCAGTTCAGGCTCCAGCCCCGGAAGCGCGCGGATACAAAGCCCCAGAATCGGGAACACGATAAAAGTCACCGTGAGAACAGTCAGATGCAGCCGCCAGTTGCGCGCACCGTCCAGCACCGCCTGGCGCGAAAGCCGCGCCCCATGCAGGAAGAACAGCGCCACGATCCCCGCATCGGCCACGCCGCCCGCGACAGGCGCCCAGACGCCCCGCGCGGGAAACAGCGTCGCCAGCGCCATCGTGCCCAGCAGCATCAACAGATAAGGGTCGATGTGCAAACGCGCGAGCAGGGCCTTCACGATACAAACCTTTCCATGAAACCCGCGCCCTATCCCCAATTCGGCGGCAGAGAAAGCGTGAGAATCCGCAGAGCGGGGCAAGAAGCCTTTCCGCCGTGGACAGAAGCCGCAATATTTCCCATGAGCGCCGCCAGCGGAAGATAAAGGGAAAAGATCATGTACATGGGCCTGGTTCAAGGCGTCGCCGATATCGTCAAGGCAGAGCATTTGCCCGGGCGGCTGGCGCTGATCCTGCGCTTCCCCCCGCATCTTGCGGAAGAATTGACGCTGGGCGCCAGCGTCGCCGTGGAAGGGGTGTGCCTCTCCGTCACTTCCATCGATGGCAATCTAATCGGTTTCGATGCCACCAAAGGCACGCTCGACGTCACCAATCTCGGTACGCTCAACCATACACAGCTCAACATCGAACGCTCCGCCCGGATGGGGGACGAAATCGGCGGGCACATCACCGCCGGCCATATTTCCGCCACGGCTGAAATCGTCGGCTTCGAAAAGGACGCGGAAGAGCACATGTGGCTCAAACTGCGCGTGCCCGCGCCGTGGAACCGTTATGTCTTCAATCGCGGCTATCTCGCAATCAACGGTTGCAGCCTGACCGTGGCCGCACTGCAGGGCGATGTCATCACCATCAATCTCATTCCGGAAACGCTGCGCCAGACCACATTCAGCCTCTATTCCGTGGGAGACGCGGTCAATTTCGAAGTCGACCATCAGACGATGGTCATGGTCGACACGATGGAAAGTGTCGTCACCTCAGTGCTGGAACGCGTGCTGGCGGACCGTTTCACCAATCCGGCCTAGCAGGCAGAAACAGCATATGGCGGGCAGGCATTCCCTACCCGCTCATATAACCCCTGGGTTCAGGCGAAGGCGCAAAGCCTGAAAATCGAAATTGCCCTCAGGCCGCCCCCTCAGTGGTGGTTTCCTTGAAGCGCAAACCGAGCTTGCGCCCCGCCTTCGCACGGCCCGGCGATTTCGACCGGGCTTCGGCCGTTTTAACCGGGGCGGCTTCCGCTTTCTTCAACAGCCCACGCCCACCGCGCCCACCACGGCCGAGCCCGATGGCCTTCGCCAGATTACGGCGATGGTCGGCATAATTGGGGGCAACCAGCGGATGATCCTGCGCCAGCCCCCAGCGTTCGCGATATTCTTCGGTCGTCAGGCCGTGATCCGCCATCAGATGGCGCTTGAGCATCTTCATCTTCCGGCCGCATTCAAGGCAGGTGACATGATCCGGCTTTACGGAACTGCGCACCGGCACCGCCGGTTCGCGCGCTTCAACTTCAGGGGCCGTTTCACGCCCCAGGTTCGACAATGCGTTGAAGACATTCGCAATCAATATCGGAAGCTGATCGACGTTCACGCTGTTGTTGCTGACATGTGCCGCCACCACATCCGAGGTCAACGCAATCAGCGCTTCCCGATCCCTAACTTCTTCACTCAACTTCGTTTCCTTTCACTTCATCGGGCCACATCGATATCGGCACCGAGCAGGACCCGGCGAGCATTTGCCTGTCACACGAAGTGTGAAATGTTCGGCATGGGATTTTGTGCCCGAAGAATGATGTCGAAGATGAAAAAACGGGCCATCGCAAAATCTTTTCACATGTGATATGCCAATGTCCCTGCGCAATATATGCTTCTGGACTATACTCCTACTTCGCGAAGCAAGATGTAAAAATTTGTTAAATTATCCCTGCATTTTCCTGTATCACATAATCAAATGCGATTCTCATATGATAACAATAGTGAATTGGCAGATTGGAGATAAAAAATAAACCCGCATTATGGCGAAAATGTATTTTTCACCTCAAAGCGCTTATCCTACTCTGTACACAAGATATGATCGGGGAAGTTGTGGCGATACGGCCCCCGGTTACATGCCATTCCGGACACGGGGATTATCGCGACTTTCATCCCGAAGATGCCGTTATCGCCCGATATATGGGGCCGCCCGGCACGGCCAGCGGCAATGACCGGACCGGCATTCTATCGCAAATGCCTCTTCCCCGTGCGCAAGCATGGCATTCTCACATTCATGCGGTATGCTTGCCTTGGGGACCGCGCCTGAACCCCCGGCAATTCTTCGCGGCAAGGATACGCTTATGGGTATCGTAGAACTGATCGGCGTCGCTGGCAGCATCAGCCTGCTTTCGGGCTGGCGAATCTATTTGTGCACGTTTGCCGTTGGCCTCGCCATGCGCACAGGCTGGCTTTCCCTGCCACACCATCTCAGCGGGCTGGATGTTCTCGCCAATCCGTGGGTGCTGGGCATTTCCGCTGTCGGGCTGATCGCGGAATTCTTCGCCGACAAGATTCCCTGGCTCGATTCGATCTGGGACGGTGTGCACACGCTGATACGCCCGGTTGGCGGCGCGTTGCTGGCGATGGCAGTTGTCGATCCGCAGAATCCGGCCTGGCAAGTGGCGATCCTGCTGCTGGGCGGCAGCGCCGCGCTGCTGTCGCATAGCGCCAAGGCAGGCACGCGGGCCGTGGTCAACACCAGCCCGGAACCGTTCAGCAACATTGCCCTGTCAACCGGGGAAGACGTGGCCACCGGGGGCCTGCTGGCTCTGGCTCTGATCCATCCGGCCACCGCCATCGCCATTGCGGCGGTGTTGCTTGCCGGATGCATCGCGGCGCTGTTCCTGCTGCGCAAGCTGATGAAGCAATTTCTGCGCCCGCAGCCCCGGCAAATAAGGGACTGACGCAGCGCTGACGTGGCCGATCCCCCACCGCCGCAAAGCGGGGCGAAGCGCGATGCCCCGTCCCCGATCCGATCCCGCTCAACGCAGGTCGATATCGACCTTTTCGATCTTGCCGCCTTCGAATGGATAGCCGACCGGGGCGTTCGCGGGGTATTTCCCCGCGGGCGAGCCGGTGTCGACCCCCACATCGAACGTTTCGCTGATCGAGAAGAAGGCTGGCGGGCTGGTCGGCAGGCGATCCTGCCCCGCGGGCTGTCCATCGACGAGGAAACGCAGATTGCCGCCCTTGGCATACCCGCCGCCATCGTAATCGAATGCCACCTCCAGCGTGTGCCTGCCCGGCGAAAGCGGCGCGGCCCCCGCAAGATCGACCGTCTTCACGTCGAACAGGCGGTAGGTAAATTTGGGCTTGCCCTGATCGTCGAAATAGAGCGACCACCCGGCCGCCGTGCCGCCAATCGTCGCCACCACGCCGCGCGCGGTGCCACTGGCCGGAATATCGACCGTAGCGCGCATGTCCCATGACCGGTTCATCATCCTGGGCGCTTCGGCCTCAGGAACGCCCACGGTGCCGGGATAATAAGTGAACGCAGTGCGCTTGCCGGTAAGGCTCGGCAATGCGGGATCGCCCATGGTCGGCCCCCGTAGCGGCAGCACCTGATTGGCTGCCGCTTCCTTCATGAACAGCGCTTTCAGTTCTTCCAGCTTTGCGGGGTACTTCGCGGCCAGATCCTGCGATTGGGAATAGTCCTTGCGCAGATCGTAAAGTTCCCACTTGTCGGTTTCGAACGGCTTCTGATCCGTCACCAGACCCGTTGCCCACGGCAGGCGGTTGTGGAAGGCGGACGCCATCCAGCCATCGTGATAGATCGCCCGATTGCCGAACACTTCGAAATATTGCGTGGTGTGGCGTTCGGGGGCCTTGGCATCCTTGAAGGTGTAAACCAGGCTGACGCCGTTCAGCGGCATCTGCTTGATCCCGTCCACAACTTGCGGAACGGGAATGCCCGCCGCTTCCAGAATGGTCGGCGCGATGTCGTTCA
>CAYXMY010000104.1:0-9606 GCA_964466155.1 uncultured Caenibius sp.
GACCCGCGTACATACGGGGTGAGCCTGATCGGCAAGTTCTGATCCGCACCGCCGGATAAAGTCATGGGAAGGGGGCGCCCCCGCATTGCGGGTGGCGCCCTTTCTTGTGGCCGCAGGAGCCCCTTCTCCCGCCATTGCTATGGTTGATCTTGTCCGATAGGTGACGAGATATGGGAGATAAGGCGCCGGTTCGCCAATGCCCGATATTCAATCGATGACGTCTTCGCCTGCATCTGCGGCTCACGGTTCGGGTAATGTGCTGACGGCGCCGGGCGGTCCCTTCGAATTGATCGAGGAAGTGGTCGAGGGCCGGAAATGCCGGGTGTTCCGGCATGGTCCGCGCACGATTGCGGATGTCTATGCCGAAGCTGCGGTGCATGGCGATGCCGTTTGCGTCACCGGCCCCACCGGCACGCTTACTTACAGCGAACTGTTCGCCGGAGCCGCGGCGCTCAAGGCCGCTCTGGCCGAAGCGGGGCTGGGCAAGGGCGAGCGTATCGCCATCGCGATGCGCAACCGGCCCGAATGGGTGATCGCCTTTGTCGCCGTCTCGGCGCTGGGCGCCACGCCGGTTCTCATCAACTATCGGGCGTCCGCTTCCGAACTGACGCTGGCGCTCGAAGATACGCAGGCCAAGGCGCTGATCGCCGAACCCGCGATTGCCGCGCTTGTGGCGCAAGACTGGCGCGCGCAGCGGCCAGTGATCGTGACAGCCGGGGAAACGGAGCCGCCGCTGTCGGGGGTCACGAGTTTCAAGGAGGCGCTGGCGCGCCACGCGGGCACGCCGTTCGCGGCGGCTGCGATGGAGCCGGACGATGAAGCGGTGGTGATTTTCTCCACCGGCACCACGGGCGCGCCCAAGGGTATCCTGCTCAGCCAGCGCGCGCTGATGACGACGATCCTGGGGATCGATTACAGCATGGCCAATGTGGCGCTTCAGGCCGGGATGGATCTGGCAAGCCTGATGGCCCCGCCTGCGGTCCAGCCCAGTGCGATGCTGGTCTATCCACTGTTCCATTCGTCCGGCCTGAACGCGGTGCTGCTGCCCAGCTTGCGGCGGGGCGGGAAGATCGTGCTGGTCGACAAATGGCGGGTCGGCGATGTGATCGACCTGTTGGAGCAGGAGCATCTGGCCGGCTTTTCCGGATCGCCCGCGATGTTGTGGGATCTGCTCAAGGCCCCGCGCGAAGGGCGCGATCTGTCCGCGCTGCGGTTCCTGTCGGTGGGCGGGCAGGGGATCACGCCCAAGCTGCTGTCGGAACTGACGGCGGCCTTTCCCGGCGTGATGATCAGCAACGGCTATGGTCAGACGGAAACGGGGTCCGTCAACGGGATCGCCGGGCAGAGCCTGCTCGAACGGCCGACGTCCTCTGGCCGCCCGATCCCGATTGTCGACGTGCGTATCGTCGACGATGAAGGCGCGGAAGTGGCGGCGGGTGAAGTGGGCGAAATCTGCATCGCCGGGGCGACGATCATGATCGGCTATTGCAACCGTCCCGAGGATACCGCGCGGACGAAGCAGGATGGCTGGATCGCGACCGGCGATCTGGGCCGGATCGATGTGGACGGGTATCTCCATGTGGTCGACCGGAAGAAGAACATCGTCATTTCCGGGGGTGAGAATATCGGCTGCGCGGAAGTGGAGGCGGTAGCGCTGCAACATCCCGCTGTCGATCAGGCGGCGGCGTTCGGCATCCCCGATGACCGGCTGGGGGAAGTGCTGCTGCTGGCCGTCGTGATGCGCAAGGGGCAAGCGGCGGATGCCGCCGCGATCATCGATCACTTCGCGGACAAGATCGCTCGCTACAAGATGCCGCGCGGGGTGCTGTTCCTGGAGGCGCTGCCGCTCAATGCCCTCGACAAGGTCGACCGCCGCGCACTCGCAACATTGGCGGCGAAGCAGGCGCAGGGCTGACAGGCGAGCCAGGGCGGAAAGTATTCCGTCCCGGCGGCAAGTCATGTGCCGTGCCGCACCGGCGTTCCCCATGCAGTAATGGCGGGGCGGCATGGTTTTCCGCGCCGCGCGAACTTGCCCCGGAATCGTGCAGCAAATCATTGCGGGCCTGCTTAGCTAATTTTTAAGAGGAAAACGGTCATATCGGTCAATCTAGGGCGTTCGTGCTTCTCAGGATGACGATATGGGTGGGTCAAGAAATCTTCATGCGGCGGGTTCGATGTTTCATCGGGCAAGACGTCTGCCTGGCACTTTGGGCCGGTTTGCGGCGGCATTGCTGCGGCATGAAGCGGGCAACACGCTCGCCATTGCGGCGATTGCGGCGATCGTGATGCTGGCCGCCGTGGGCGGCAGCGTGGATATGAGCCGCGCCTACATGGCCAAGACCAACCTGCAATCCGCCTGCGACGCCGGCGTTCTCGCCGGGCGCCGCGCCTTGTCCAAGACCGGCGTTTACGGAGACGACGAGCGCGCCAAGGCGAACAAGATGTTCAATTTCAACCTGCAGGCGGCGGAGACCGACACGCACGACGTCGTGTTTGAAACCGAAGCGCACGACGATGGATCGGTTACCGGCACCGCAACCGCGATCACGCCCACGGCCATCATGTCGCTGTTCAATTATGACAACTTCAATCTCGGCGTCGATTGCAGCGCCGAATTGCAGATGGCGAGCGCGGACGTCATGTTCGTGCTGGACGTTACCGGGTCGATGGCGGGCACCAAGATCGCCGGATTGCAGGATGCGGTGCGTGCTTTTCACACCACTGTGGCCAGCGCGGTGATCGACAAGGACAAGACGGTTATCCGCTACGCCTTCGTGCCGTACAGCATGACGGTGAACGCCAGCGAGCTGGTTAAGCCCTCTGCGGACGGCAAGCCAGCCGCTATGCCCGCAGGATGGTTTGCTGACGGCACGGTGTATCAGACTCGCCGGGCAGTGTTCGATACACCCTATTATCTTCCCAATGCGGGGCCGCCAGTACCGGGACAAGAAGAATCCAAGACTCAAATTACAAAAGACGACTGTGATAATTGGATTGCCAGCACATCCACTAGTGGTGGGCCTCCGCCGAAGGATCGAATTGATACAGCTTATAAGAAGGGAAAGGATTGGAGCAAAACCGGCACTAAAGGGAGCGGCAGGAATAAGGTCGATATCGGCACTTGCTACCGTATCCCCATGGTCACGAAGACCACTTATACGACGGTCTATAAGTTCACGAGGTGGAGCTACAAGCAGGCCACGGTCGATACCACCGGGCTCGTGGCTGCAGGCGGTGGCAATCTGATCACCTCCTTGTCGTCCGACAATTACCTCGCGGCGAAGGGCGAATACGATATGCGCGCGCTGACCAAGCTGTACGGTACGACAGACACGAATTTGCCTGCTCCGACTTTCAACCCCTGGAATGGTTGCATCGAAGAACGTCAGACCGTGGTCAATCAGGCGATGAATCCGGTCCCCGATGGTGCGCTCGATCTCAATATCAACGATGCACCTGCAAGCGACAACGATGCGACCAAGTGGAAGCTCTACTGGGGGGTCATGGAATACAACCGTGGCACCACGGCACAGGTGGATAACAAGTCGTTCAGTTCGCTAACCGAATATTGCCCGGCGCCGATGAAGCAGTTCCAGGTGGTCGATACTCATGATCCCAAGACCGTGCCTACCTGGCTGAACACGTATCTCAACAATCTCACGGCGGTGGGTGGCACCTATCACGATATCGGCATGATCTGGGGCGCGCGGCTGGCGAGCACGCGGGGTATGTTCTCCGCCAATGTGCTCGACGGCGATCGCAATTCGGTCAGCCGCCATATCATCTTCATGACCGACGGCGTGATGGAGCCGAGCAGCGGTCTCTATAACGCTTACGGTATCGAGGATATCGATCACCGTATCGCTCCGGCCGGATCGGGCAGTGGGGCGGGGAGCACGCTGGCCGCTTATCATACCAACCGCTTCCTTGCCGCCTGCCAGCGCGCGAAGGATGAAGGTTATACGATCTGGGCGATCAGCTTCGGCACGGCCATCACGCCCGCCATGAAAACCTGTTCGAGCGGGGAGCGGGCTTATTTCGCCAGCAATACGACCGAACTCAAGAACGCCTTCCGCTACATCGCGGGCCAGGTGGCGGACCTGAGGCTCAACAAGTGATCGCACGCCTGCCCTGTCTTTCCGGCGACACGCGCGGTGTCAGCGCGGTGGAGTTCGCGCTGATCGCGCCGGTACTGCTGATCCTGATATTCGGCGGGCTGCAACTGGCGTTCGATGTCTGGGCACAGGCGATGCTGAATGGGGCCGTCCAGCTGGCGGGCCGCAATTCCGGCCTGGAAAGCGCGCACGGCAGCCAGACATCGATTGACGATTATGTGGCGGAACAGATCCATGCCTACCTGCCCGGCGCGCAGCTGACTTTCTCGCGCCGCAACTACGAGAGTTTCAGCGATGTGGGGCGGCCGGAAGATTTCACCGATTCCAACAAGAATGGAGTCTATGACAGCAACGAATGCTTCGTCGATGAAAACGGCAACGGCCGCTGGGACTCCGATGTGGGGGCAACCGGGCAGGGCGGGGCACGCGATGTCGTGGTCTATACCGTGACGATGGCGTACGAGGAACTGGTGCCCATTTCCCGGTTCATCGGGATGAAAAGCGCGCATAATTATGCCGCCACGACCACCTTGATGAACCAGCCGTTCTCCACCCAGGCCGACCGGACCGAAAGGCAGATATGCCCATGAAGGCTGCCGCTCTTTACCGCTGTTTGCGCAGGCTGCACCGGGATACGCGGGCAGTGTCCATCGTCGAATTCGCGTTTGCGCTGCCGCTGTTTCTGATCATCACGATAAGCGGGCTGGAAGTCGCCAATCTCGCGATCACGAGCATGCGGATCAATCAGATTGCCATATCGCTGGCGGACAATGCTTCCCGCCTCAAGCAGCAGAGTGTCGGCAGTGCGCCCAGGATTCGCGACTACGACGTGAATCAGGCCTTCACCGCTGCCGCCTTGCAAGGGGCGAACCTCGGCATCGTGCAAAACGGGCGCTTGTTTCTCTCCAGCCTCGAAACCAATACGGCCGGAGGACAATGGATTCACTGGCAGCGCTGCCAGGGGAATATGACGGCGTATCAGTCCAGCTATGGCAAGCAGGGCGATGGAAAGACGGGGACAGGTTTTCCCGGCATGGGGCCGGTGGGCAAGGAAGTCACCGCTGAACCCGATTCCGCGATCATGGTGGCGGAAATCGCATATAAGTATCAGCCGCTCATCGCAGGGAACCTGTTCGGCGATATCATCATCCGCAAATATTCGGCCATGTATGTGCGCGATGACCGCGATCTTTCCGGGGACGGCATTTCCAATCTGTCGCCCCAGGTGAAGGTATCGGCCTGCTCGTAACGCGGGCGGGTGAAAAATCGCCCGACTAACGAAATTCGCGAAAAGCGCGGGCAGATGCTTGCCAACGCCAGGGCCACGGTGCACCACGGCCCCCGCAGCGATGCGGGGCAGCCTGTGCATCACCCGCTGCGCGTGAGAGGAAGTATCATGGTTGCATTGTCGTTGAATCCCCGCATGAGACTTGGCCGGGAATGGGCGGGCGCGGCGGGTATTGCGCTGGCGATGTTGCTGGCTGGGGCGCCTGGGCTGGCGCGCGCGGGGGAGAAGGCGGATATTGTCTTCCTGCACGGCAATGTCGTGCCGATGACCGCGCCCGATGCCCGTGCGCAGGCGCTGGCGGTGAAGGACGGCAAGATCGTTGCCGTGGGCAGCGACAGCGAGATCGAACGGCTGCGGGGCCGCGCCACGCAAAGCGTCGACCTGCATGGCAAGACCTTGCTGCCCGGCTTCATCGATGCGCATGGCCATATCACGGGCCTTGCGCAGCAGTCCGATCTCGCCGCGCTGCAGCCGCCGCCTGTCGGAACGGTCAAGGACATCGCGAGCCTTCAGGCGGCTCTGCGTGAATATGCCCGGACCCATCCGGACGGCTGGCTGATGGGCATGGGCTATGACGATGCCGAACTGGCGGAAAAGCGCCATCCGACCCGGCAGGAACTGGATGCCGTTTCCGCCGACCGCCCGATCGTGCTGGGCCATGTCTCGGGGCACCTGATTGCGCTGAACACCAAGGCGCTGGAACTGACGGGGATGCTGCATCCCGAACGTGACCCGCCCGGCGGCGTCATCCGCCGCGAAGCCGACGGCAAGACGGCCTCAGGGGTGCTGGAGGAAAGCGCTATCTTCATCGCTTATGCCAAGACTCCGCGGCCCACGTTCGAAAAGCAGATCGAACAGCTCAAGAAAGCGCAGGAAATCTACGCCAGCAACGGGCTGACCACGGCACAGGACGGCGCGACTATGCCGGAATTGTGGGCTCTGCTCGAAGAAGCGGCGAAGCGGAAGGCCCTGTTCCTCGACATTCATGCTCTCCCGCTGATGCAGGCCTGGCCGACCGGGCTGGAGCAGGTTCCCTTTTCGCGGACATACACCCAGCATCTGCGTGCGGCGGGGGTGAAGATCTTGGCCGACGGTTCGCCGCAGGGGCGCACCGCGTGGCTGACGCATCCTTACCATATCGTGCCCCACGGGCGGGAGAACGACTACAAGGGGTATCAGCAGATCCCGGACGACGTTCTGCAGGGGCTGCTGCGCAAGGCGGCGGATCACGATTGGCAGGTCTTCGTCCACGTCAACGGCGATGCGGCGATCCAGGAACTGATCGATGGCGTGCGGGCCGTGGGGCAGGCGGGCAAGCCGCTGCACCGCACGATTGCGATCCATTCCCAGACCGCGCGTATCGATCAACTGAAGGCGATGAAGGACCTGGATATCGAGCCGTCTTTCTTCGCCGCGCATACGTTCTACTGGGGCGACTGGCACCGCGAGGTGACGCTGGGATTGCCGCGCGCCGAACATATCTCGCCGCAGCGCGATGCGTTCGATCTGGGCCTGCGCCCCACCATCCACAACGATTCCCCGGTGGTTCCGCCGGACATGATCCGGCTCATCTGGTCGGCGGTGACGCGTCGCACCCGCTCGAACGATATTCTCGGCCCGGAAGAACGGGTCACGCCTTACGAAGCGCTGATGGAAGTGACGAGCAACGCGGCGTACGAACTGCATGAGGAAGGGATGAAAGGCACGCTGGAGAAGGGCAAGCTCGCCGATCTCGTCATCCTCGACCGCGATCCCCTCTCCATCCCGCCCGAAAGCCTCATGGACGTGAAAGTATCCGGAACCCTCAAGGAAGGGCGGTATATCTACGGCGCGCCCTGAGCCTCAGGGCAAGTTCTCCGCCCAGCGGGCGATGCGTTCGAACAGATGCGTGCGGCTGGGATAGACGAAGTGGTTGTGCTTGGTTTCGGGCAACACCAGCAAGGTGATTTCGGGGCTGGCGCTATAGACTTGCGGGGTCCGGTAGGGATCGCCGTGCAGATCGGCATCGCCCAGCGCGATCATCACCGGCACCGTGATGGCGGCGGCTTCCTTGTCGACGATGCCCGGCAGCATCGCCATCAACGATGCCGTCATCATTATGGGGGCGAGCGCGGTTTCAACCGAAACCGGGCGCTTGCTCGGCTGCGGCGTCATTTCTATGCGCGGCCCATTGGGGAAACGCTGGCGTGCAAGGTCCACGAGATTGGCCCGTGCATAGTCGAGATCGAGCGCGCGGTCGGCATCGGTCAGGTATTTGGGGGTTCCGGCAGTGTGGAAGCCCATCAGTGCGATACCGTCATGCTGGCGTGCCCCGGCCTGCTGCACCACGGTCATAAGCGCGCCCAGTGAATGGGCTGCCCCGACGGAGCGGAGCACGGGCAGGGCGGGATAATCGGGGACCAGATCGCCCCCGCGAAGGCCGGTCAGGATACGGTCGGTCACAATGGCGGCAGCCGCCGCCGTGCGATCGGGATGCAGCAGATAGGCATCCGCCGGGCATGTGCTGTCCCCCGCGCCCAACGGGTCGATCAGGGCGACCGCATGACCGCGTGCCAGCATCGCGCGGGCAAAGCTGGCTTCGGCTTCACCCGGCGGCGTCGGCAGGTCGAAATAGCGCCGGTTCATCCCGCCACCGGGCAGGCAGACGAATAGCAGGCCGGGCGTACCTTCTGCGGGCAGCAGTATTTCCGCAGCCACGTGGGCCGGTTCGCCGAAATCTGCGGCGTCGGTAACGTCGATATCGATGCGATGGCGTAGCAAGGGAAAGAATCCTTATCGTTCGGGCGCATGGTGGACCCGTTGGCATGGAATAGAAGGCGATTGCCCCCGAAGCCGCTCAGCGATTTTCGCGCAGCGTCATCATATAGGCGGACAGGCTGTCGAGAGATTCGGGGGCGATCTCGAAATTCATGATGTCGGGATAATTGTGCGAATCGCGCAGAAAAGTGGTGAGCGTTTCCCGGGTCAGGCCCGGTTTGTTGACCACTTCCTCGAATGTCGGTGCTGCTGGCACAGTCGAAAGCTGTCCCTTGGCCACGCCATGACAGGCGGCGCAATGGGCCTGTGCGAAGGCCAGCCCGGTTTCTGCGCCGGAAGAAGCGGGCGCGGCGAGCGGCTCGAAGGGAGGTGGCGAAGCCAGGTCAGCCACTGGCGGAGAACTGCATGCCCCCAGGGACAGCAACGCCAACAGCGCAAGCGGGCCGGAAAGTTGAACGATACGCATGGCGGCGGGCATACCCGGCGATTGCGCCATCGAGCAAGCGTCCCGCTTCATTCCGCGCCAGTCAACAGGCGGCGCGGATTGCGGCGGAAGATGGTGTCCCATTCTTCATCGGTCACGCCGCGTTCGCGCAACATGTCGGAAAACGTGGTGCCGACATAACTGAGCGGTTTGTTCCCGGCGATGAATTCGGCAGGGGTGAAGCGAACGCCCGGCGGCAGCGCGAAGGGCAGGCGTGGGGATGCCATCGTGCAGATGCAATCCTGCGAGAGGCAGACCCGATGGGTATGCCCGGCCCGGACCAGCGCCGCCACATAGTCCGCGCGCCGCGTATCGGGGGCGAGAATGTCATAGCCGACCCGGTCGATCCCCACGAACGTGCCGCGCTCGGCGAGTTGGCGGATCGCCTGCCAATCGCTCTGTTCATCTTGGTGGCCGATCAGGATGCGCCCCATGTCCGCGCCGTTTTCCGCGAAGATCGCCTGCTGCACATCGCCATGGCGGCTGTTTTCCGTGTGGGTGATGATCGCGCATTGTGCTTCGCGCTGGGCGATAGCGGCGCCGGCCAGCACCTTGCGCTCCACGGGTGTGACGTCCAGCCCGGTTGCCGCCTTGATGACGCCGGGGCGCAGGCCGGTCTGGCCCACGCCATGTTCCAGTTCGTGCAGGTAAAGGTCGGCGATTTCCCGTTCATCCCGCACGCGCCAGTAAAGCGGAATACCCGATGCCTCGTAATAGAAGCCGGTCGCGAAGATGATCTTGATGCCGGATCGCTCCGATACTTCGGCGTAGAGTTCGGGATCGCGGCCCAGCTCGATCGGGCAGGGATCGACAATGGTGCCGAAACCGTGATCCTTGAGTTCCTGCAGCTTGTCGACCGCCATGGCGACGATCTCGCGCCGGTCGGGTCCTTTGGTCGGGTCCAGTTCCTGACCCGGCATGCCGACGGTAATGTGTTCATGGACCAGCGTCAGCCCCGGATC
>CAYXMY010000105.1:0-9572 GCA_964466155.1 uncultured Caenibius sp.
CCATCGCCCACTCATTTCCAACCCACTGGGCACGCAAAGGCGCGGCAGGAAAAGCCTTGATGGCCCTGCCATGCCCGCGCCATTCTCCGCCCTCGTCCGGAAAAGTTTAGCGTACTGCCCTCCGCCAGCGGTGGAAAGCCGCCGATATGGAGACGATTTTCCCCCTTTCCCGATGCCGCGCGCAGATTGATCCATAACGGATTGAACCTCGTTTGACCGTGGCGGGGGTGCTCCCCCACCCAAGGGGCCAGAGCACTGCTTGGGGGTTTTATGCCGGGGCTGATCGAAGCTGCGACGGGAATATTGGCGTCATCGGAACGGCGCGTGGAAACGGCCGCACAGAACATTTCGAACGCGGCGACGCCGGGCTACAAGCGGCAGGTCGCTTTCACGCAACTGCTGGGCCGTGCGGCAGGCCCGGATGCGCCCGAAGCACGGACCACGCAGCTTTCGTTCCTGTCCGATTTGGCACAAGGCAAGCTGCGCGACACCGGGCAGCCGCTGGACCTGGCCCTGTTCGGCCCCGGTTTCCTCCGCCTGCGCGATGGAGAAAACTACATCTACGCTCGCGGCGGATCGTTCGCCATCGGCGCGGATGGCGCGGTTGTCGACAGCATGGGCCGCGTGCTGCAGCAGGCGGGCGGCGGCGATCTCACGCTCGAAGGGCCTGCCCCGCAGATCGCGGGCGATGGCAGCGTGATCGAAAACGGGCTGCCCGTGGCCACGATCGGCCTGTTCGAACCGGCTTCCCCCTCCTCTCTGACCGCGCTGGGCGGTGGGCTGTTCCGCGCGCCTGAGGCCGCGATGCAGGCCGCTTCCGCCAGTGCGATCCGCCAAGGCCAGCTTGAAAGCGCCAACGTGGTGATGAGCGACGAAATGATCGCGATGATGGCTGCCACTCGCCAAGCGGAAGGCGGTGCACGCCTGGTGCAGTTCTACGACCAGCTCATCGGGCAGGCGGTCACCACTTTCAGCAGGAGCAACAAGTGAACGGGGCATTCGAAATCGGCGCGGTGGCGCTGCGGGCAGACCAGAAGGCGCTGGAACTGCTGGCGAACAACATCGCCAATGTGAACACGCCCGCGTTCAAGCGGTCCGATGCGCGCTTTGCCGCGATCCTCGCCAATCAGGTGCAACCCGATGGCACGCTTGCCACCGCCACCGCAGCCGATGCCGCCGCGCTCAATGGCGGGGTCCGCCTCGCCCCCCATGCCATGCTGTTCGCGCAAGGTGCGTTGCGCCCTACCGGCAACGCGATGGACCTCGCCATCGACGGGCAGGGCTTTATCGAACTGATGGGGCCTGCAGGGCAAACCCTGCTGTGGCGCGGCGGCACTCTGCGGGTGGATGAAGATGGGGCGCTGACTACGCGGGACGGCCTGCCCCTGCGTGCGGGGATCACCGTTCCGGCGGATGCCACCGCCCTCACCATCACCGCCGAAGGGGTGGTGAAGGCCGAAACGTCCGGCGGGGAAACGGTCGAACTGGGCCAGATCGCGCTGGTCCGGGCGGAGTATGAAGGCGCGCTCGAACAGATGGACGGCGGCTTGCTCCGTCCCACCGATGATGCGCGGCTGCGCGATGCCGTTCCGGGTGAGGATGGCGCGGGCCTTTTCGCGCAAGGCTCGCTCGAAAGTTCCAATGTCGAACTGACGGACGAAATGGTGCAACTGCTGACGATCCAGCGTGCTTTCGCCGCCAATGCGCAAGCCTTGCAGACGGCCGACCAGATCGCCGCGATCACCAACAATCTCAAGAAGTAACACCCGCATGCGCCTTCTTTCCGCCATCGCTGCGCTGACCACCTGCGCCCTGCCTGCCGCGCTGGCCGCACAGGAAAGCGTTGCCCACAGTATATATCTGGCGGAGCGCATCATCCAGGTGCGCGATCTGGCCCGCCTGGCACCCGAGGCAGAGCATCGGTTCGGGTCTCTCCCGGTAGCGCAGATACCGGACGGGCATAGCGCGCTGGAATTGAGCGCCGAGCGCCGAGCGGCCCTGCTCCGCCGCCGGGTGCCCAGCTATCTCTTCCCGTTGCGTGTCGAAGGGCCGGTACGCTTTGCAGCACCCCATGCCGAAACCATGGGCAGGACCGGGCGCGCCTGTTTCGCACTCCGGCAAAATCTCGCGGCGGGCGATTATGTGATTGGGGACACGATCGCTGCCGCTCCATGCCGAGCCACCCTATCTGCCTCGTTGCCGCTCCGTTTCGATCCTGCAGCCGGGGCCGCGCGCGCCGA
The DNA here is from genome assembly GCA_964466155.1 of uncultured Caenibius sp. Taxonomy (GTDB): domain Bacteria; phylum Pseudomonadota; class Alphaproteobacteria; order Sphingomonadales; family Sphingomonadaceae; genus Caenibius. The sequence continues at coordinate 2,241 of CAYXMY010000105.1, forward strand.
TGCCCCGCTTAACGCGGGGACCTATCTCGGCCCCCTTGCTCTGCGCGAAGGCGGCCTCGTCAAACAGGGCCATAACCTGACGTTGGCAATCCATGCCGGGCCAGTGCGGATAGAGCGTCGTGTCTCGGCGATGCAACCCGCACGCAGCGGCCATGCCTTGTTCGTGCGCACAGCCGAAGGGGCCATTCTCACCGCCCCGCTCGCCACCTTGCGGCAGGAAGGTGCGAATCGATGAGCCGCCCGCGCTATCTCCTGTTGCCGGTGATTGCCGCCTGCGCCACGCCCGCCCAGGCGGAACAGCTTTTCACCGGCACCGCCTGGTCCGCCGTCGCGGCGGACGACAAGGCCCGCACGGTTGGCGACACGATCACGATATTGATCCAGGAATCCGCCAGTGCCTCCAGCAAGCTGCACAACAACTCTTCGAAAAAGACCGATTTCGGGGGCAGTTTTGCCGCAGGCGGGATCGATGAATCCGCCAGTCTCAAATTCGGCGGCACCTATGGCGGCAAGGGCGAAGTCGTCCGCACCGAACAGTTCGTCGCCCGGATGACGGCGCAGGTCACCGGCCTTGCCCCCAACGGCGATTTCCTGATCGAAGGAACGCAGAAAATGCGCGTCAACGGCGAGAATACGACGATTGGCGTGCGCGGGCGGATCAGGCCGCGCGACATTTCCGCCGACAATGTCGTGCTATCCTCGCGCATTGCCGATGCGCAGATCAATTACGATGGCAAGGGCTTCGTCAGCCGCAGCGCCAAGCCGGGCATCGTCAACCGCATCCTCAGCTTCCTGGGGATCGGCTGATGCGCCCCCTGCCCCGCGCCATGGCCGCCGTGTTCTGCGCTCTGCTGGCCTTCGCCACCCCCGCCAACGCTTGGGCGCAAAACGTGCCGCTCAAGAGCCTCGGCCGGTTCGAAGGCTGGCGGGACAACGCGCTGATCGGCTACGGTATCGTCACCGGGCTCGCCGGATCGGGCGATACCCGCCGCAACGAAGTGACCCGGCAGGCGCTGCGCAACGTGCTTTCCCGCCTCGGCACAGTGGTTGGCGACGAACAGATCAACAGCCGCAATGTCGCGGTGGTGACCCGGCAACGGCTGTTCGCCCGATTCCAGCCTTTCGCCCGTCGTCTGGCCGCCGCGCAATATGCCCGCCGTGCAGCGGGCGGGTTCGAGCGGGCGGATATGGAACAATTGGCATACGAGGCGCTGTTGCAGGCCATCGCCCGGTTCGATCCCGCGCGGGCGATCCCGTTCGAGGCTTTCGCCCGGCGGCGCATTCTCGGCCATATCAGCAACGGCCTTGCCCAGATGAGCGAGAGCGCCGCCCAGTACCGCTATCGCCAGCGGGCGGAGCGGGATCGGCTGCGCTCGCTGCGCGAAGGGCAGGCCGCGATGGAGAATGATCGGGGTGCGCTGGCCGCCCTGTCCGAACTCGCCGCGCTGCTGGCCTTGGGGCTGATGGCGGAAGACGCGGGGCCGATCGATCCCGACGATCTCGCCAGCGATCAGCCCAGCGCTTACGAAAGCCTCGCCTGGCATGAAATGCGCGGCAAATTGCACGAAGCGATAGCCGCCCTGCCGGAACGGGAGCGGTATATCGTCAGCCAGCACTACACCGGCGGCGTGAGCTTCCAGCAGATCGCCGCTATATTGGGGGTCAGCAAGGGGCGCGTATCGCAGTTGCATCGCACCGCATTGCTCCATTTGCGTGAGCGGCTGGCCCAGTTCCGCTGAGATTTAAACAGAATGAAGGATTACCGATGACTTTGTGCAGCGACGCGGAAATGACCGGCCTGATCGAAAGCCTTCAGGGCAACGAGCAGGACGATCTGGAGCAGGTGGACACGCTCACCGCCCGCTATCCGCAGGATGCCCGGCTCCATTTCATGCGCGGATCGATCCTTGCCGGGCGGGGCCGTGCGGTGGAGGCGCATGCTGCGCTGGCCAAGGCGGTGGCGCTGGCCCCCGATTTCCTGATCGCCCGCTATCAACTGGGCTTTTTCGAGCTGACTTCGGGCGAAGTCGACAATGCCCTCGCCACCTGGGGGCCGCTGCTGCGCCTGCCGGAAGACCATTATCTGCGCCAGTTCGTCGAAGGTATGGCGCATCTGGTGCGCGATGAATTTGCCGAAGCGATTGCCCGGATGGAGGCCGGAATAGCCTGCAATCAGGAAAACCCACCGCTCAATGCCGATATCCGCCTGCTGATCGCCGAATGCGACAAGCTTGCCTGGGGTGAAGCCGCCACGATGCCGGCCGATTCCGATCAGTCGCTCACCTCGCTGATCCTCGGCCAGTTCGGCGCGGGCACCACCCGGCATTGAACGACAGGGCAGGGCCACCATGACGCGCATCACGCAAGCCGACCAGATCATGCAACTGCTGCGCCAGCAGTTGCAGCGGCTCGGCCCGAACGGCAGTGCCGCGCGCACCAGCCGCACCGGCAAATCCGCACCGCAACGGCAGAGCCCCCTCACCCGCGTCACCGCCCTGGCCGCGCTCGATAGCCTGTCCGATGACGATCTCGCCCGAGCCCTGATCCGCGCGCTGCTGACGGAAGAATTCGGCGAAACGCTCACCAACGAACCGAAATTCGCCCGGATCGTCGACGAGGTGCACCGGATGATCCGTGAAGACGCCGAAACGGCACGCTTGCTGGCACGCTCGCTAAGTCAGGTTCGCCCCCAATAGGCCTTTTCAGCCCTTTCTCCCTGCAGAAAGTTCCCAACACACTCTCGCCACAATGGCCGGGGACATATGCTCAAGGGGGGAGACATGCTCGACGTCACACACCTGCCACGCATGGAGGCAGCGACAGTTTATGCTATCGGGGACATCCATGGGCGTCTCGATCTGCTGGAGCGGATCGAAGCGGCGATCATGGCGGATATTGCCGCATCCCCCATGGAGAAACCGCTGATCTGCTATCTGGGCGATTATATCGACCGTGGGCCGCATTCCGCACAGGTTATCGACCGCCTCTGTTCGCATGCTGACGAAAACATTCAGCGCATTTTCCTCAAGGGCAATCACGAGGATCGCATGCTCGCTTTCCTTGACGATCCGGCGCCGAATGGCCCTTCATGGATGCAGTTCGGCGGGCGGGAAGCTTTGGAAAGCTATGGCATCGCCGTGCCTCAGGAGCCGGGTGACAGCGGCTGGGCAGCATTGCGCGATCAACTCGCTGCCGCGCTGCCGGAACGCCATCGCCGCTTCTTGTCAAACCTCCAGCCGGGCATCTGGTGGCGTGACTATTTGCTGGTGCATGCGGGGCTCGATCCGGCCCGTCCGGCAAACGCACAAGCGCTTCATGACCTGATGTGGATACGCGAACCTTTCCTCAGCAGCGAGCGCGATTGGGGGTTCAAGGTGGTGCACGGCCACGTCATCAGCGAGCAGCCGGTGTTCCGCCCGAACAGGATCGGAATCGATACCGGCGCCTATCGCTCCGGCCATCTCACTTGCCTTGTGCTGAGTGAGGGAAACGAGCGGTTGATCCAGACCTGATTCCTAACGAGTGAGCCGGGCCAATGCATCGGCAATCGTGCGGCCTGTGTCGTCGAGCGGCTGCTTCAACGCGATATCGGCAATCCGCTGCGCCGCCCCGGCATTGCCTACGGCGGAAGCCATCAGCATCCGGGCGAAAGCGGCGGAAAAGCTGGCGCGGTCGAGCCGTTGCGCGATCTCCACGCGGCGTTCCGCGTTTTCCGCATCGCCCGCCAGCACATCCATTACCGCCAGTGAGCCATGGCTTTCGGCGAAATTGGGATCGATCCGGCGCGCGCGTTCGAACCGTTCGCGCGCCTGTTCATGATCGCCTGCCAGCAGATAGGCCCAGCCCGCCGCGACCCAGCTTCCCAGATGATCGCCGAACATATCGGCGCCCCTGTCCAGCATGGGGCCTGCCTCCCCGCTCTGCCCACCGGCAAGGCGGGCAAGGCCAAGACCGATCCAGGCGCGGGGGGATTGCGGATTGGCGCTGAGCGCGCGTTCGAACAATGCCTGCGCCCCGGCATGGTCCATTGCACCCAAAGTCAGCGTGCCGAGCGTGGTGAGGGCGTCGGGATGCGTCCCGCCCTTCTCCGCGCAGTGGCGGGCCAGTTCCTCATCCTCCACATCCAGCGCCAGCACCGAAACGGCGGCGAGCAGCGGCGGATAGTCCGGATGGCGCGCGATATGCCCGCGTGCGCGCTCCGCCGCGCGGTCGAACTCCCCCGCTTCGTGGAGCAATTGCACATCGAGCAGCGCGGCCTGAGGCAAACGGGCGGTGAGATCGTCGTCCAGCAGATCGCGTGCACCGGCGGAATCCTTCGCCAGCGCCCGCGCCCAGGCGCAGTTGAACCGCAGCCCCGGATCGGCGGGATTGTCCGCCAGCAACCCGGCGAAAATATCCGCCGCCCGCCGCGCTTCCCCGCCCCGCATCGCGGCGATCCCGGCCAGATTGCGGTCGGCAAGCGCGGCCTGCCCGATCTCCTCCAACGTGGAGAGCAGCGCCCCCGCCCGCGCGAAATCCTGCGCATCCATCGCCGCATTCGCCGCATCGCGCAGCAGCGCGGGATTGTGAGGGTCCACCGCCAGATAGCCCAGCAGCCGCTCCAGCCGTTCGCCTTGCTCACTCTGCGCCATGGACCTGTCCTTTGCCGTCATATGCGCCTCATGCCTCCAGCTTGACCATATCGAAAGACTGAAGCGACAGGCGCAGGGGAATTTCGTCGACCGAGAGGATCGACAATTGCGGGATCGAACGCTGCGTGAGCTTGAGCAGCACCCGGCGGATCGGCCCGGCGCAGAGCAGCACCGGCGCCTTGCCCTGCCGCAGCATCGCTTCGGCCAATGGGGCGAGCTTGCGCAGCAATTGTTCGGCAAGGCGCGGTTCCAGCCCCAGCACGCTCGCCTCCCGCGTGTTCAGCCCGGCGATGATCTGGTTTTCCAGCCGCGGATCGAGGCTGAGCACGGAAAGCTGGGCGTTGTGGCCGCGCAGCCCGTTGCAGATCGCGGTGCTGAGCGCCTGGCGCACCCGTTCGGTCAGGACCAGCGGATCGCGCTCCACCCGGCCGATATCGACCAGCGTTTCGACGATCAGATCGAGATTGGCGATGGAGACGCGTTCCTGCAACAGGTTCTGCAGGATGCGCTGCACATCCGAAATCGCCATGATGTTGGGCACCAGTTCTTCCACCAGCCCCGGCTGCCGTTCGCGCAACTGATCGAGCAGTTCGCCGGTCACCGCGCGGGTCAGCAGCGTGGCCACTTCCGTTTTCATCACTTCGCTGAAATGGATAATCATCACCGTTTCCGGATCGATCACGCTGTAACCGGCATCGCTGGCCTGCCGGGTGATCGCCCGTTCGATCCACACGCCGGGGATGCCGAAAGCCGGATCGCGCCCCTCGATCCCGGCAAGGCGCGGCGCATCGTCCCCCTGCGCGATGGCCAGCATCCGGTCGGGGTGGAGCTGCCCGCTGCCATACATCACGCCGTGAATGTTGATCCGGTAATCGAGGCTGCCGATATCCGCCGCATCGACGAAGCGGACTGCGGGGAAGGCGAGGCCGAACACCCGTTCATGCGCGGTGCGGGCGCTGGCGATCCGGTCGAGCAGGAGCGCCTTCTTCTCCCCCCACGCCTGCGCCAACTGGCTGCCGAAAGCCACCTCGAGCGCGGGGGCGAGTTTGCCGGGGGCCGGGATTTCGGGCGCATCGTCTTCCAGCGTCATGCCGCCTTCCGCCTCGGCCGCGCGCAGGCGGCGGATACGCAGCCATGCCACCAGCGCGATCACCGCCAGAATCGCAATCGGCCATTTGGGCATGCCGGGCAGGAGCATCAGCGCCACCATCACCGCCATCACGATCAGCGGAATGCGCGGTTCAGAGGCAAGCTGGCGGAAAATCTCCGCACTCAACTGCTTGTCCGCAGAAGAGCGGGTGACGATGATCCCGGTGGCGATGGAAATAATCAACGCGGGCAACTGGGTGGCGATCCCGTCCCCGATGGTCAGCAGGGTAAAGCGATGCATGGCATCGCCCCAGCTCATCCCCATCTGCACCACACCCACGATCAGCCCGGCGACAATGTTAATCAGGAGAATGATGATCCCGGCAATCGCATCGCCTTTGACGAATTTGCTCGCCCCGTCCATTGCGCCGTAGAACGAAGCTTCCTTCTCCAGTTCGGCGCGCCGTTCGATTGCTTCCTGCTGAGTGATGAGGCCGAGATTGAGATCGGCATCGATGCTCATTTGCTGGCCGGGCATGGAATCGAGCGTGAAACGCGCCGCCACTTCGGACACGCGCTGCGCGCCCGAGGTCACCACCACATATTGCACCACCACCAGAATGGTGAAAACGACCAGACCGATGATGAAATTGCCCTGTACGGCATAATTGCCGATGGATTCGATCACATGCCCGGCGTGCGCTTCGGTGAGGATCAGGCGGGTGGCCGCGACGTTGAGCGAGAGGCGGTAGAGCGTCGCCACCAGCAGCAGTGAAGGGAACGTGGAAAATTCCACCGGCTTGGTGACGTAGAACGTCAGCAGCATGATGGTGAGGCCGAAACCGAAATTGGTGATGATCGCCAGATCCAGCATCGCCGGGGGGATCGGGGAAAACAGGATCAGCAGGATCATCACCGTGCCCAGCACGAGCACGAGATCCTTGTTCCGGTCGAAAAGCTTACCCATGCGCTGTCATACTTTCGGCGGGTTGGTCGGAAGGAACGGCGGCATCCTGCCCGCCACGCAGCCGTGCATAATGGTGGGCGACACCATGAAAATGATGCGGGGCAATCGGCCGGTCGGGCACGCAATCGCGATAGAGCGCACGCGCCAGCACCGGATCGGCAATCACTGGAATGCCCAGCAGCCGCGCCTTGCGCTTCAGAAGCTGGGCGAAATGGTTGCGCCCCTTCGCGCGGACGATGGGCGCCGCCATGATTTCGGGATCGTAATGGAGAGCAACGGCAAAATGCTCCGGATTGGTGACAAGAACATCCGATCCGCCGAGCTTGCCCAGCCCTTCGGCCTGCTGGCGCATCGCGCCGTGCAGTTCGCGCCGCTTCTGCTTGAGCCGGGGCTCCCCCTCCCGCTCCCGGTTTTCGCGAGTCAGTTCGCGTCGGCTCATCCGCATCTGCTTCATGAATTCACCGCGCACGATCACCTGATCGATCACCATGAAGACGAATGCGATGCCGATGAACGTGAACAGCAGCCGCTGCCCCGCCCCGTCCATCGCCCTGGCGAGCGAGATGGCATCGGGCATGGCATCGCCGAACGTGCCCACCGCGCCGGTGCTCAGGAACCACGCCACCCCGCCATAGACGGCCATCT
>CAYXMY010000106.1:0-4345 GCA_964466155.1 uncultured Caenibius sp.
AGTACCCCTTGTTTTGCGCGGCCAGACTCGTCTAACTGCGCCCAACCTTGTTACCCCCGGGAGAGAAAAATGCGGTTTCACTATGCCGAAGCCATGACGGCCGTTTCGAATTACATCCCGCTTGCACAAGCGGCGGAAGCGAACGGCTATGCCGGCTATGTCATCCCCGACAGCCTGATCTATCCCAAGGCCTCGGACACCCAGTATTCCTATACCGAGGATGGCGGCCGCGAATTCCTTGAGAACAAGCCGTTCGTCGAAAGCTTCATCATGGCGACCGCCATCGGCACCGCCACCACCAAGCTGGAAATGACGACCAATGTGGTGAAGCTGCCGGTGCGCCCGCCGCTCTATTCGGCCAAGCTCGCCTCCTCCATCGCGGCGCTGACCAACAACCGCTTCAATCTCGGCGTCGGCCTCAGCGTGTGGCCGGAAGATTACAAGGCGATGGGCGTCGATTTCGCCAAGCGCGGCAAGCGTTTCGATGAATGCATCGATATCGTGCGCGGCCTCTGCGCGGGCGGCTATTTCGAATACCACGGCGAATTCTACGATCTCGATCCGGTCAAGCTGAACCCGATCCCGACCAAGCCGCTGCCGATCCTGATCGGCGGGTTTTCCGACGCCGCGTTCAAGCGCGCCGCCCGCAACGACGGCTTCATGCACGCGGGCAACGGCACGCGTGAGGAAATGGCCGCCGCGCTGGCCAAGATCCAGGAATACCGCGTCGAATTCGGCACGCAGGACAAGCCGTTCCGCATTTTCGCCACCGCCATGGGCGAAATGACGCTGGACATCGTGAAGCACTATCAGGACATCGGCGTGACCGACATGCCGATTGCCTTCCGCAGCCTCTACGCGGTGGAAGAAGACACCCAGCCGCTGCAGCAGAAGATCGACGATCTCTCGCGTTTCGCCGATCAGGTGATCGCGAAGATCTGATCCGCGATGACCGGCAGCGGGATCAGCCAGGCCGAATTGCGGCGCATCGCGGCGGAAGAACCGCTCGATGCGCTGATGGCGCGCGCCGCCGCCCTGCGCGATCGGGGCTTCGGCGCGCTCGTCACTTATTCGCGCAAGGTGTTCATCCCGCTGACCCACCTGTGCCGCGATGTGTGCTCCTACTGCACTTTCGCGAAGCCCCCGAAAAAGGGGCAGCGCAATTTCCTCAGCCCCGATGAAGTGCTGGCAATCGCCCGCGCGGGCGAAGCGGCCGGGTGCCGCGAGGCGCTGTTCACGCTGGGGGACAAGCCCGAACTGCGTTACCGCGCCGCGCGGGAGGAACTGGCCGATCTCGGCTATGCCAGCACCATCGAATATCTCGCCGCGATGTGCCGTCTGGTGCTGGAGGAAACGAGCCTGTTCCCCCACGCCAATCCGGGGGTGATGACGCGGGAAGAACTGGCCGCGCTGCGCACGGTCTCGATCTCGCAGGGGATCATGCTGGAAAGCACCGCGCAGCACCTGTGCGAACGCGGCGGCCCGCATTTCGGCTCCCCCGACAAGGACCCGGCGGTGCGGCTCGCCTGCATCCGCGACGCGGGCGCATTGCAGATCCCGTTCACCAGCGGCATCCTGATCGGCATCGGCGAGACGCGGGAGGAGCGGATCGACGCGCTGCTTGCCTTGCGCGATCTCCACCAACAATACGGCCACATTCAGGAAATTATCGTCCAGAATTTCCGCGCCAAGGCCGATACCCGCATGGCCTTCGCCGATGAGCCGGACCGGGAGGAGCTGCTGTGGACCATCGCCGTGGCGCGGCTGTGCTTCGGCCCCACGATGACCATCCAGGCCCCGCCCAATCTGGCGGGCAGCGGCTTCGGTGAACTGATCGATGCCGGGATCAACGACTGGGGCGGCGTGTCCCCCGTCACCCCCGATCACGTCAATCCCGAAGCTCCGTGGCCCGCGATTGCGCGCCTTGCCGAAGAAACCGCCGCGCATGGCGGCATTCTGGCGGAGCGGTTCGCCGTACACCCATCGCACCTGCTCGATCTTGCCCGCTGGCAGGACCCGGCGCTCCACCGCCCCTTGCGCGAAGCGATGGATACGCAAGGCCTGCCGCGCATCGATGGCTGGCGCGTCGGCGGGGCGGAACCCGCGCCCGAACTGACGCTTACCCCCGGTCCGATCCGCGATCCCCGCATTGCCGCCGCGCTGGGCGATGTGGTGGCGGGCAAGACGCTGGACGAAACGGCGGTCGTCGCTCTGCTGGCCGCGCGCGGACCGGATTTCGATGCCGTCTGCACGGCGGCGGACACACTGCGCCAGGAGACGGCGGGCGATACGGTGCGCTTCGTCGTCAACCGCAATATCAATTACACCAACATCTGCTTCCACAAGTGCGCCTTCTGCGCCTTCTCCAAAGGCAAGTTGGCCGCCGAACTGCGCGGCCCCGCCTACGATCTCGATCTGGCCGAAGTCACCCGCCGCACCGCCGAAGCATGGGATCGCGGGGCGACCGAGGTCTGCATGCAGGGCGGCATTCACCCGCATTACACCGGGCAGACCTATCTCGATCTGCTCGCCGCCGCCAAGGCAGGCGCCCCTGCGGTCCACGTCCACGCATTCTCCCCGCTGGAAGTGCGCCACGGGGCGGATTCGCTGGGTATCGGCATCGCGGACTTCCTCACTCTGCTGCGCGATGCAGGGCTCGGCAGCCTGCCCGGCACGGCGGCGGAAATCCTCGACGACGAAGTGCGCGAAACGCTCTGCCCCGAAAAGCTGACCACCGCTGAATGGTTCGAAGTGATCGAAGCGGCGCACAGCGTGGGCCTGCGCACCACCGCCACGATCATGTACGGCCATATCGAACGGCCCGAACATCAGGCCCGCCACCTGCTGCGCATCCGCGCCTTGCAGGAACGCACCGGCGGCTTCACCGAATTCGTCCCCCTGCCCTTCGTCGCGATGGAAGCGCCGATCTATCTCAAGGGCGGCGCACGGCCCGGCCCCACGTTCCGCGAGGCGGTGCTGATGCATGCCGTGGCGCGGATCGTGTTGCACCCGGTGATTCCCAATATCCAGGTCTCGTGGGTCAAGATGGGCGAAACCGGGGTGTGCGCGGCACTGGCGGCAGGCGTCAACGATCTCGGCGGGACTTTGATGAACGAAAGCATTTCACGCGCGGCAGGCGCAGAGCACGGGCAGGAATGGGCGCCTGCCACGATGGAGCGCGTGATCTCGGGCGCGGGCCGGGTTTGCGCCCAGCGCAGCACGCTCTATGGCCCCGTTTCGGACGAACGGATCGCGGCGGGGCGCACAGCGCAACCGCTCACCCCCATGGTACAAACCGCCCCTCAAAAGCGGCGGGACAACGGCAAACTGGAAGGAACACTGGTTCGACATGGCTGACAGCAAGGCAGTAATCGCGGTTCTGGGCGGCACCGGGCATGAAGGCGCAGGCCTCGCCGCGCGCTGGGCCAAGGCGGGCTATCCCGTCGTCATCGGTTCGCGCGATGCGGTCCGCGCGGCCGACGCCGCCGCCGAAATGGCCGCCAGAACGGGCGGTAACGTGCGCGGCCTCGCCAACGCCGATGCGGCGGCGGCGGGCGAAATCGTCGTCATGGCCGTGCCCTATGCCGGGCAGCAGGCGCTGGCCGAAGAAGTGCGCGCCCATCTCGACGGCAAGATCCTGATCGATGTGACGGTGCCGCTGGTTCCGCCCAAGGTCGCCCGCGTGCAATTGCCCGAAGGCGGTTCCGCCGTCGAAGCGCTGCAGAAGAAGCTGGGCGACAGCGTGCGCGTGGTCGCTGCGTTCCAGAACGTTTCGGCCCACCAACTGGCCGATCTGGGCAGCGAAGTGAACTGCGACGTGCTGGTATCGGGTGACGATGTGGACGCACGCGAAGCGGTGTGCCAGCTTGCCAAGGCCATCGGCATCACCGCGATCCATGCGGGGCCGCTGGCCAATTCGGCGGCGGCCGAAGCGCTGACTTCCGTCCTGATCGCGATCAACAAGCGGTACAAGGTGGCGGACGGCGCAGGCATCCGCATCACCGGCATTCCGGACCTGGCGTGAGTGCCCGCCGCCTGACAGCAGTCGGGCTGGACGCGATCGGCGATATCACTGCGGGGGACGATCTCGCGGCGGTGCTGGCGCACGCCATCGCCGCCGCCGGAGAGGCTCTCCAACCGGGCGATGTGATCGCGCTAGCGCAGAAGATCGTTTCCAAGGCCGAAGGGCGCAGCGTGCGCCTGGCCGATGTTGCCCCTTCCCCCCCGGCGCAGGAACTGGCGGGGGTGACGGGCAAGGACCCGCGCCTGTGCGAACTGCTGCTGCACGAAACGCATACGGTATTGCGCCAGCGCGAAGGGCTGGTCGTGGTGGAGGATGTGCGCG
>CAYXMY010000106.1:4355-9363 GCA_964466155.1 uncultured Caenibius sp.
ATTCGGCCTGACCTACAGCACCTTTATCGGCGCGCTGGCCAACGCCGGGATCGATGCTTCCAATGTCGCGGCGGACGGGGAAAGCGTGCTGCTGCTGCCCCAGGACCCGGACGCCAGCGCCCGCGCCCTGCGCTCCGCGCTGGAACGGCGCACCGGCGTGGCCCCGGCCGTGGTCATCATCGACAGCATCGGCCGCGCGTGGCGGCAGGGCACCGTGGGCACCGCCATCGGCGTTGCCGGAATGCCCGCATTGCTCGATCTGCGCGGCAAGCCCGATATGCACGGCCGCCTGCTGGAAACCACCGAGCTGGGGCTGGCCGACGAAGTCGCCGCCGCCGCTTCGCTGCTGATGGGGCAGGCGGACGAACGCTGCCCCGCCGTGCTGCTGCGCGGCCTCGCTTTCACCGGCGACGGCGCAGCGCGCGATCTGCTGCGCCCGCGCGAGCAGGACATGTTCCGATGAGCGTGCGCGTCCTCGCGCTGTGCGGCGGGATCGGCGGGGCCAAGCTCGCGCTCGGCCTGTCGCACATCCTGCCGCCGGAGGATCTGGCGATCCTCGTCAACACCGGCGACGATTTCGAGCATTTGGGCCTCACCGTTTCGCCCGATGTCGATACCGTCACTTACACGCTGGCCGGGCTCAACAACACCGAACTGGGCTGGGGCCTGGCCGGGGAGACATGGGCTTTCATGGACCAGTTGCGGAAGCTGGGCGGGGAAGACTGGTTCAATCTCGGCGACCGCGATCTGGCGCTGCATGTCGAGCGGACCCGGCGGCTCAACGCGGGGGAAAGCCTGTCCGCGATCGCCGCCGATGTGGCGCGCAAGCTGGGCGTCGCCCCGGCGCTGTGGCCGATGGCGGACGATCCGGTGCGCACCGTGCTAGAAACGGACGAGGGCACGCTGGCCTTCCAGCGTTATTTCGTCGGCCGCCGGGCGGAATCGGCGGTGCGGGCCATCGCTTATCGGGGCGCGGAGACTGCCCGCCCCAACGCCGATGCCATGGCCGCGCTGGCCGATCCGGCGCTGGAGGCGGTGATCGTCTGCCCTTCGAACCCATGGCTCAGCATTGCCCCACTGCTCGCCATGCCCGCCTTGCGCGATGCGCTGGCCACGACCGCCGCCCCCGTTATCGCGGTGTCCCCCATCGTCGGCGGGCAAGCGATCAAAGGCCCCACCGCCAAGCTGATGGCGGAACTGGGCCTGCCCGTGACGGCCAGCGCCGTGGCCGAATTCTACACCGGGATCGCCGATGGCTACGTTCTGGACGAGACCGACCGGGCGCTGGAAAGCGAGATCGCCGCGCTGGGCATGGCGGCCGATGTGCAGCCCACGGTGATGCACGATCTCGCCACCAAGACCGCGCTTGCCCGCGCGGTTCTCACCTTTGCCGAAAGGCTGCGCCGCGCGGCCCGCTGATCGATGCTCTGGACGCTGATCCCGGCCAAATCGTTCCACCATGCCAAGCGCAGGCTGGCCCCTGTGCTGAGCGAGGAGGAGCGCGCCGCACTCAGCGCCGCGCTGCTCACCCGCACCGTACGCGTGGCGAAAGCGGCTTTCCCGGCGCAGCCGGTGCTGGCCGTGGCCGCGGGGGAGGATGCAGCGCAGGCCGCGCTGGCCGCCGGGGCCGATCGCGTGATCGCGCCCGAAACCCAAGGGCTGAACCCGCAACTTGCGGAAGCGGCGCGGGAAGTGCCCCCCGCTGACGCCCTGCTGGTCCTCCACGCCGACCTGCCACTGCTGACCCCCGCCGATCTCGCCGCGCTCGCCGCCGCGCAGGGTCCGGTGGTGATCGCGCCCGACCATCGCGGCGAAGGGACCAACGCCCTGCTCCAGCGCACGGCGGACCGCTTCTTCGCGTTCGGCCCCGGCAGTTGCGCCCGCCACCGGGAGGAAGCCATGGCGCGTGGCATGGCCCCCACTCTGCTGCCCCACCCCGGCCTCGCCCGCGATCTGGACGAAGCGGAGGATTGGGCCGCCGTGCAGGCCGCACTGGGCCACGGCGATTCCCCTCTGCCCGCCGCCGCCCTGATCGCGCATCTGCTCCGCCCCCTCTGACCTGCGGACTGCGCCGGGACGGTTGACACAGAACGGCCTGAAAGTACGCCGGGGCTGCGGCATGATCCGCGCTTCTCAGTAAAACAGCGATACCGCCGAAAATCACTTTTTTCCAAGGTGATTAGGTATTATTCCCGCAGCATGTCCGACTTCCGTTGAACAGGCCTGAGGGAATAGTCCCGGTGTGACTTTTCGGCCCGGTATAATGATACCGCAAACCGGCCATAAACGCACTCTTCCCATCCAGTGCAAAGCGCCGCACACATCTCGAAACAGGCACAATAGAAGGATGGCTTCGCGCTCCATCCCGCAGGTTAAGGCAGATTTTGCGCGTGTAGGAAAGTTTGCGCGCTTGCAGCCTGCCTTCGCTCCGCAAGCGGTCTTGCACGTTTGTTGCCGATCCCATACGCGGGATGCTACTATTGTTGCGGATGGCGCTGCGCTGTCTGAAGAGGACCGCCATGAACGACAAAGCTTTGCTTGCAGCCCGCCTGTTCCTTGGCATCCCGTTTGTCATCTGGGGCACCATGAAACTGCAGGGCGGAGCGGCGGCGCTCATTCCCGGCCTTTCCGCGCTCGGTTTGCCCGCCCCCCAATTCTTCGCATATCTGGTGGGCTTGTGCGAACTGGTGGGTGGGGTCGCGGTCATTCTGGGCTATCCGGCCCGCACCATCGGTGTCTTGCTCGGCTTCTGGTGCCTCGCCACCGCGTTGCAGGCGCATGAGCACGATATGACGGCACTGCTGAAAAACGTCACGATGGCGGGCGGCTTCTTCCTGTTGGCCGCAACGGGCGCGGGTTCCCTTTCCCTGTTTCGCGGAAATCCGCCGCGTCCCTTCGCCCGCCTGCCGTAAAAGCAGCCAGCCAATAGCCGCTTTTCCTAAACCCCCGATCCTTCCCGCATCACGGCGTAAGAATCCTCCGTCCCTTCAAGCAGGCGGTTGGTGCGGTTTTCGATTCGCCAGCCGGCCGGGGTGCGCACCAAATGCCAGCGGTTGATCGCCGCGCGGTAGAGGAACCATTCGCCGCCGCGCCGCCGGGCGACGTAGGAATAGGCCAGTGCTTCGGCCCGGTCGCCCATCAGCGTGATGCGCGGCGGCGCGGTGAGGTGGGAGCAACCGTCGGCGATCAGGCCCTGATGTTCCGGCCCTTCGTAAGCGGCGATCAGCCCGGCGGGCGCATGGGCCACCGCACCGCCCGAATAATCGTAAGTGCCGCCAGCGATCCACATGGCCGCCGCCGCCGCGCTCTGCCCGCTGTCCACCAGCGGGCCGTAGCTGGCCAGCAGGCGCATGATCGCCAGCTCGTCTTCCGCCGCCTGCAATCGCGCTTCCAACGCGGCCAGCCGTTCTTCAACCGTCATACATTCTCCGCTCGCGCCGTTTCGCGGCACGCTATCGCATTGCCCCCCTTCACACCAGCGGGCCGACAGCGGGCAGAAAGGGCGCTAGCCCCGAACGCCATCGACGCAGCCGATCATCCATTGCAACGTGGCCTCGCCAATCGGGTTGAACACTTCGACACGGAATTGCCCGTCCAGATCGGCAAAGAAGGTGAAATGGCGAAAATGGCCCTGTTCGCCATTGGGCAGGCGATAATCGAGATCGCGCGAGGTGCCCGAAGGCAGATCGTAGTCTTCCCACAGAGTGCGGAACTCCGCGCTCTTTTCCAGCAGCGCCGCGACCAGATCCTGCAACGCGGGATCGTGCATGTTGCGGGCGAAGGCGGTGCGGAACATCGCCACCTGGATACGGGCGGACGCTTCCCAGTTGGGCAGCACGCGGCGCACCGCATCGTCCATGAACAGCGCGACAAGCTGGTTTCCTTCGCCCGGAAACCGTTCGAAATCGCCGAAGAACACCCGGGCCGCCCGGTTGCAGGCGATATAGTCCGCCCGCGCGGTGAGGATGAAAGCAGGCGCATAATGCATCGCATCGATGATCGCCTGCACCGATGGCACCACCCCGGCCGCATTGTCCGCGATGGCCCCGCCCGGCTCTTCCAGCCCCAGCCGCAGAAGTTGCGCCCGCTCCACCGGCGACAACAGCAGCACATCCGCGATGCGCCCCAGCAGGCGTGGCGACGGCGAAACCGCCAGCCCCTGTTCCAGCTTGGTGTACCACGAGACCGAAACATCGAGCAGCATGGCCATCTCCTCGCGCCGCAATCCGCTGGTCCGGCGGCGGCGCGTTTCGGCTATGCCATGGTCCTGCGGGGCGACGCGCGCGCGTCGCGAACGCAGGAACGTCGCCAGTTCGCGGTGCCGCCATCGTTCGGCATCGGCGTGGCGCCGTTCGGCAAGGCTGTCACTCTCAGTCATAGGCTGGTTTGACATACTACACAGCACCTGCCGAACTGACTACATCATGCGGCACAAGGCGCACAGGCAACGCTTCCGCGCCGCACAAACGGGACAGGATGGAACGGATATGGCAGGCAGCAGCAGCGACAGGATCGTACGAATCGCCGGGGCATCGGGGGCGCTCAACGACAGCCTGATCGCGGTGCCGCAACTGCTGGCGGTGCCCGATCTCAACTATCTCGCATTCGATTATCTGGGCGAAGGGGCGATGGGGCTGATGCGGCGGCTGAAAGAGGCCGATCCGCGTTCCGGCTTCCTCGCCGATTTCGTCGACCTGCACATCGGCCCCTATCTCACCGAACTGAAAAGCCGGGGGATCAAGGTCGTCTCCAACGCCGGGGGGATGAATCCCGAAGGGCTGGCCGAACTGATCCGCCAGCGCGGGCGCGAGGCCAATCTGGATATCAAGGTCGGCGTGGTGACGGGCGACGATATCGAAGCGCTGGTGCCCGATCTGCGCGCGGCGGGCACGCGCGAGATGTTCAACGACATCCCCTTCCCCGAAGGCAGGATCGGCAGCATCAACGCCTATCTCGGGGCGTTCCCGATTGCCGCCGCGCTCGACGCCGGGGCGGACGTGGTGATTAC
>CAYXMY010000107.1:0-9287 GCA_964466155.1 uncultured Caenibius sp.
GTTCGCCCCGATCCACGCTGAAGCCCCGGCGTTCGTCGACCAGTCGACCGAAGCTTCGATCCTCGTCACCGGCATCAAGGTGATCGACCTTCTCGCTCCTTACGCAAAGGGCGGCAAGATCGGCCTGTTCGGCGGTGCGGGCGTGGGCAAGACCGTGCTGATCCAGGAACTCATCAACAACATCGCGAAGGGCCACGGCGGCGTGTCCGTGTTCGCGGGCGTCGGTGAACGGACCCGTGAAGGCAACGACCTCTATCACGAATTCCTCGACGCCGGCGTTATCGCCAAGGATGCCGAAGGCAACGCGACTTCGGACGGTTCCAAGGTGGCGCTCGTGTTCGGCCAGATGAACGAACCGCCGGGCGCCCGCGCTCGCGTCGCGCTCTCGGGTCTGACGATGGCCGAATACTTCCGCGACCAGGAAGGCCAGGACGTGCTGTTCTTCGTCGACAACATCTTCCGCTTCACCCAGGCGGGTTCGGAAGTGTCGGCTCTGCTCGGCCGTATTCCTTCGGCCGTGGGTTATCAGCCGACCCTGTCGACCGACATGGGCCAGCTGCAGGAACGCATCACCTCCACCACCAAGGGTTCGATCACCTCGGTGCAGGCGATCTACGTTCCGGCCGACGACCTTACCGACCCTGCCCCGGCAACCTCGTTCGCCCACCTGGACGCAACGACCACGCTGAACCGCGCGATTTCGGAACTGGGCATCTACCCGGCCGTTGACCCGCTCGACTCGACCAGCCGCGTGCTGACCCCGGCTGTTGTTGGCCAGGAACACTACGACACGGCTCGCCGCGTTCAGGAAACGCTGCAGAAGTACAAGTCGCTGCAGGACATCATCGCCATTCTCGGGATGGACGAGCTTTCGGAAGAAGATAAGATCACGGTCGCCCGCGCCCGTAAGATCCAGCGCTTCCTGTCGCAGCCGTTCCACGTGGCCGAAGTCTTCACCGGCATCGCTGGCAAGTTCGTCCAGGTCGAAGACACCGTGAAATCGTTCAAGGCGGTTGTGGACGGCGAATACGACCACCTGCCGGAAGCAGCCTTCTACATGGTCGGCGGCATCGAAGAAGCGGTCGCAAAGGCCAAGAAGCTGGCCGAGGACGCCTGAGGCCATGGCTCTGCACTTCGAACTCGTCACGCCGGCCCAGCTGGTCCGTTCCGAAGACGTCTACATGGTGGTCGTCCCCGGCACGGAAGGCGAATTCGGCGTGCTGGAAGGGCATGCGCCCTTCATGTCGACCATCCGCGATGGCGCCGTTCAAGTCTATAAGACCGAAAACGGCCAGCCGGAAGAAATCCGGGTTCGCGGCGGCTTCGCCGAAGTGGGCGCCAACGGCCTCACCGTCCTGGCGGAACATGTCGACGCCTGATTGCCACCGGCACGAACGATAAAGAAGGGCGCCCTCACCGGGCGCCCTTTTTGTTTGGCAATGCCTAACTGTTCTGAGCCGATACGGTGGCGATGCGATCGGCGTTGGCCCAATGGCCGCCCGCATAGCCAGCATTGGCTGTCCATTCGCTTGTCCATAAGCCGATATTAACCATTCCGGGCGAGAAGCGGCGGATGCTATCGAAGAGGCCAGCTTCATGACAACGGCGCAAGCATTGGCGCCCATGCGCACGATGCGGGCCGCCATGCCTGACTGGCTTCCCGCCGTGCTGTGCATTGCGCTGCTCACCCTTGCCACCCGCGCCATGTGGTTCGGCGATCCCGTCGCCGATTATGACGAGCAGCTCTATTCGTTCATCGGCTGGCGCATGACGCAAGGCGATGTGCCGTTCGTCGACCTGTGGGATCGCAAACCCTACGGCCTGTTCGCGCTGTTCGCCATCGCCCACGCCATCGGCGGTGCTGGACCGCTGGCCTATCAGATCATGGGCTGCGTGTTCTCCGCCATGGGCGCGCTGTTCGTCTATGCGATGGCACGAGGCCAGCTCGACAGGTTTGGCGCCTGCATCGCCGCCATGCTCTACTTGCTGATTATCTCCGCTTACGGCAGCTTCGCCGGGCAGAGCGAAACCTTTCATGTCCCCCTAATGACGATGATGGCATGGTTGGTGATCGACACCGGGCGCACGGACGCCTTGCGCCGGGCAATGCTCGCCATGGCGATTGGCGGGATTGCGTTGCAGATCAAATATACGGTGCTGCCGCAATGCCTGTTCTTCGGCGTTTATGCGCTGTGGGGGCAATGGCGCAAGGGCATCCCCCTGCCCCGATTGGTGCCCGCCGCGCTGGGATTTGCCGTGCTTGGTCTTGCCCCGACGCTGCTGGTCGCGCTCTATTACATCGCCATCGGACATTGGGACGCATTCCTGTTCGCCAATTTCATTTCATTTTTCGAACGGGCACCCGCATCCGTCGGCCGCTTCTACATGGCGCAGATCGCGCCGGGAATGCCGCTGATCCTGACCGTAGGCGGGGGCATTTTCTTTGCGCTAAGATTCAACCGACCGCGCAATATCCCGGCCTATCTCTTCCATGGCGGCTGGCTGATCGCGACAGAGGCGAGCGTGCTGCTGCCCTCCACTGTTTATATGTACTACTATGCCGCGCTCGCCCCCGCGGTGAGCTTGCTGGCAACGCCCCTGCTCGATCGAAAGGGGCCATTCGGGCTGCGCTATGCCTTTGTTCTGCTGGCTTGCTGGACCGTGGTCCTGAACCCCGTCTTTCGTATGCGCGATACGCTGGAACACCGCCGCTCCGCCGCCATCCTCACCCATGCCATCGCCCCCTATGTGGGACACAATAGCAATTGCCTGTACGTGTTCGATGGACCGACCGCCCTCTATCGCCTGACCGATAGCTGCGTCCCCAGCCGTTTCGTCTATCCCGATCATCTCAACAATGTGCTGGAAGCCCATGCGCTGGGCATCGATCAGCCAGGCGAAGTCACCCGCATCATGGCCACCCGCCCCGGCGCAGTGGTAACGGCGGACAATCCGGTAGCGCCGCAGAATCCGCTCAGCCTGCGGGCAGTGGGCGAAGCGCTGCGCGCCCACTACGCCCCCACTGCCACCGCCAGCCTTTACCAACGGCATGTCACGGTGTGGGTGCGCACCGATCTTATCGCCAAGCCGTGAACATAGCAGCCGGAACGATACCCCCACCAAGCGCTGCCCAAGGGCAGAGCGCCGGATCGCGCCGCATGGTTACCATTTCCCGAACTCTTTTCCCCGGCGTTAGGAAGTTCTCAAAGGTTTTATCGTTAACTGGCCGCAACCATGCCGGGAAAGCCGGTAGAGCCGTGTCTTGCAGAGGTTGGAAATGAGCGCATTCGGACGCAGAACCGGATCAGGAGGGGCAGGTGCAGGAACCCGCCCGGCATTTGGCGTGGCCCGCCCGATGTCCGGCGGCAACGCACCGGCAGCCAAGGAACACAATCCGCTTCCTCCCGCCGGGCAATTCCCGCCCCTGCCCGTTGCGGAAGCGGCCAGCGATCTGCCCTTCGATGTGCCGAGCGCCCAGGGCAATGCGGGTGGCCCCCCGGCTGGCCTTGCCGATGCCATGGCCCGCCTGGCAGACCGGGCCAACGTCACCGTATCCGGCGAAGCGCAAACGGAAGGCTTCGAAGCCAGCGTCCACCGGATCAAGGAACAAGTCCTGCCGCCGTTGCTGGAACGCGTCGATCCGGAAGCGGCCGCCACGCTCAGCAAGGACGAGCTGTCGGAAGAATTCCGGCCGATCATCGTCGAAGTCCTCGCCGAACTGAAAATCACGCTGAACCGGCGCGAACAATTCGCGCTGGAAAAGGTGCTGGTCGATGAACTGCTGGGCTTCGGCCCGCTGGAAGAATTGCTGAGCGATCCGGACGTGACCGATATCATGGTCAACGGCCCCAACCAGACCTACATCGAAAAGAAGGGCCGCCTGCAACTGGCGAGCATCAAGTTCCGCGACGAAGCCCACCTGTTCCAGATCGCACAGCGCATCGTGAACCAGGTCGGCCGCCGCGTGGACCAGACGACACCGCTGGCCGACGCCCGCCTCAAGGACGGCAGCCGCGTCAACGTCATCGTCCCCCCGCTCAGCTTGCGCGGCACGGCCATCTCCATTCGTAAGTTCTCCGAAAAGCCGATCACGCTCGACATGCTGCGCGGCTTCGGATCGATGGACGAAAAGATGTGCACGGTGCTCAAGGTCGCGGGCGCATGCCGGATGAATGTCGTCATCTCGGGCGGTACGGGTTCGGGTAAGACGACCATGCTCAACGCCCTGTCGAAAATGATCGATCCGGGCGAACGCGTGCTGACCATCGAAGACGCGGCCGAATTGCGCTTGCAGCAGCCGCACTGGCTGCCGCTGGAAACACGCCCGCCGAATCTCGAAGGCCAGGGCGAAATCACCATTGGCGATCTCGTGAAGAATGCCCTGCGTATGCGGCCTGACCGGATCATCCTGGGCGAAATTCGCGGCGCGGAATGTTTCGATCTGCTGGCCGCGATGAACACCGGCCACGACGGTTCGATGTGCACGCTGCACTCCAACAGCCCGCGCGAATGTCTTGCCCGTATGGAAAACATGATCCTGATGGGCGACATCAAGATCCCGAAGGAGGCCATTTCCCGCCAGATCGCGGAATCGGTCGATCTCATCGTGCAGGTGAAGCGCCTGCGCGACGGTTCGCGCCGCACCACCAACATCACCGAAGTGATCGGGATGGAAGGCGATGTGATCGTGACGCAGGAACTGTTCCATTTCGAATATCTCGATGAAACACCGGACGGCAAGATCATCGGCGAATTCCGCAGTTCGGGCCTGCGTCCCTACACCTTGGAAAAAGCGCGGCAATTCGGGTTCGATCAAGCCTATCTGGAAGCCTGCCTCTAAACGCGGCAGGGAAATTTTCGGGGCGTACGAAAACGATTGATTGCCAGGTGCGCCCGTTTAATGCGGGCGCGATGTCTGCCGCATTTCCTCAACAGCGCCCCGTCCTCGCACTGGCGGTCCGCATAGCGGCAGCGGGTATGCTGGCCACCTTGATGGCGCTGGTGAAGCTGCTGAGCGAACGCGGCGTCAGCTTCGTCGAAATCATGTTCTGGCGCCAGTTCATCACCGTGCCCGCGATCCTCGGCTTCGTGCTGATGCGCGGGCAACTGGCGCGGCTGCGAACCACTCGCGTCACCCATCATTTCCGCCGCGCCATTCTCGGCCTTGCCGGGATGGCGCTGACGTTCGGTTCCGCCATTCTGCTGCCGCTGCCCGAAGCGCAGGCGCTGCAATTCACCGCGCCGCTGTTCGCCACGGTGCTGTCCGTGTTCATGCTCCATGAGAAGGTGGGGGCATGGCGGCTTTCCGCCCTGTTCATGGGGTTTGCCGGGATTCTGGTCATCACCCAGCCCGGCGAAGCGGCGATTCATCCGCTGGGCCTGGCCTGCGGGCTGGGCGCGGCGTTTTTCATCGCGCTGCTTTCGATCCTGATAAAGGATCTCAACCGGTCGGAAGAGCCGTTGACCATCGTGTTCTATTTCGCGGCCTTCACCAGCCCGCTGCTCGCACTCGGGTTGCCATTCGTCCACGTGGCGCACGACACCGGCACATGGCTGCTGATCGCCGCCATGGGTGTGTGCGGTCTGGTGGGGCAGATGCTGCTGACGCTCGCGCTTCGGCTCGGCCCTGTCTCCAGCGTGATCGTGATGGATTATACCGGGCTCGGGTGGTCCGCGCTCTATGGGGCGGTGCTGTTTCAGCAGTATCCGCCCGCCGCCACATGGGTCGGTGCGCCACTGATCGTCGCAGCGGGCTTGCTGATCGTGTGGCGGGAACATACCCTGCACAGGAACACACTGCGTGCGGAAAACGTGCTGGAGCGTTGACGGGGCGGGAACCGCTGCCCCCATCACGCTTTATCAACGCAGACCGCCCTACCGGCCCATCAGGCAACAAAGGACAAATCGATGATCCGCAAAGTTATTCTCGCTCTCGCCATCGGGGGCATCGCCCTCACCGCCACCGCATGCAACACCGTCAAAGGCGTGGGCCGCGATATCGAATCGGTGGGCGACGCCGCCGACCGGGCGCTCTGATCCCCCGATAAGGCCAACGGTTGCATGGCGCGCTTCCGGGCGCGCCATCACCGTTTGCGATAGATCACCATCAGATTGTTGGCTGGCATCGCCACACGCCGCAACCGGCTGAACTCATGGGATGCCGCCAGGCGGTCAACCGCGGCCACATCGCGGATGCCCCACGCCGGATTGCGCCCTTTCAAACTTTCATCGAACGCCACATTGGATGGCGCGGCCGCCACGCCCCCCTCGAAATAGGGGCCATAGAGCATGAGCGGCGCGCCTTGCCCCAATATGCGAGCCGCCCCGGCAAACAGCCCCTCCGCCGCCTGCCATGGGCTGATGTGGATCATGTTGATGCACAGCAGGGCATCGGCATGGACAACCGGCCAATCGGGCACCGATGCATCTAGAACCAGCGGTTCGCGCAGATTGGCGGGGCCTTCTTCCGCACGCCACGCCGCGATGGACGCACGGGCCTCCGGATCGGGATCGCTCGGCTGCCAGATCAGATGCGGAAATTGCCGCGCATAGGCCAGCGCGTGTTCGCCCGTCCCGCTGGCCACTTCCAGCACCAGCCCCGTATCCGGCAATTCTTCCGCGAGGACCGTTCCGATAGGCCCGACGTTGCGCGCGGCGGCGGGCGCGTGGCGTTTCGCAGTCATCCGCGCGCGGCGCGGCGGGCGGCACGTTCACGCAGGATCAGCCACAGCAACAGCCCCGATGGCCCGGCCAGAAGCACCAGAAGCAGAACCACGGCCTGAACGATGCGCGAAAACCGCTTGGCATCCGCATCGCGCGCGATCCACAGGCCGATGAACAGATCGAACGCGAGATAGTGAATCCAGCCGATGACCACCCCGGCATCGGTCGTCGAAATCGCCCGCAATCCGGCAACGGTGAAGAAGCTGACATCCTGCGAATAGGCCCCGCCGGGATCGGCTATCCCGCTCATGACCGAGATCAGCCCCACAACATAGGTCAGGCTAAGGATGCCGACACCCAGATAGAGCACCAATGTCAGCAGCAATTCCCGCCGGGGCAGGAAAATCAGGATCGCCCACCCTGCCAATGCCACCGCTGTCGCGAAACCGAGATATCCCTGCCACATTGCCCTTATCCTCCACCCTCTGCACAATGCGTAGCAGGATGGCGGCGGATCAGGCCAGCGTCCTTTGCCAGAAACTGCGGCCCGCGCGTTGCATGCCGCTTTCTTCGCGGCTGCGTTGCAGGCGGCGCGCGGCGCGCATCAACGAATCGTATTCATGAACGAAACGCCCGCCAGCCTTTTCCTGCGCCAGATCGAGAATCGCCTCGGCCATATGCGAGGCGGAGATCGAGCGGAAACGACGCAGCCCGCCGCGCAGAAACAGGTCCAAAACCGGGCTAAACCGGATTGCCCAGCGCTCGCCCGGGCGCGGGTCGTCCTCCCTCTCCCCCCGCAGCAGGCTGGGGCACAGCACATCCAGCCGGGTGAAGCGCATCTTGTTGAGCGCGTCCTCCACTTCGCCCTTCACCCGCATATAGAGATGGCGGCTCGAACGGTCGGCGCCGACGGCGGAAACGCAGATGAACTGGCGCACGCCTGCCGCCTTGGTCGCCTGCGCCACATCCAGCACCAGCTTTTCATCCACCGCGCGGAAAGCGGCCTCGTCCTTGCCTGCCTTGGCCCAGGTCGTGCCCAATGCACAGACCACGCAATCGGGCTGGAGGGAATCGATGATTTCCGCCCAATGTCCGGTATCCGCCACGAACATTTCCATCCGCGCCCCTTCCGGAAGCGGGGCGTGGCGGCGGGCGATGGCGGCCAGATGGACGCTTTCATCGCCCACGGCGCACTGCATCACTGCCCGCCCGATCATTCCCGTGGCCCCGATCAGTACGATCCGCCGTCTAGACATTGCGCAGGCCTTCGGGGACTTTGCCGAAAATCTCGGCATACTGATCGATTGCAAAACGGTCGGTCATGCCCGCGATGAAATCGGTGATATGGCGGCTGCGCGCGGGCTCCGCCGCCGGGAGGGACCGCGCCCAGCCCTCAGTCATCAGGGCCGGATCGGAATCGTAGGCCGCGAACAACGACGCGATCACATGGCGCGCCCGGTCCGCCGTGGCGAGCTGATCGGCATGATTGTAAAGCCGCGCGTACATGAAGCTTTTCAGCTGCCGTTCCTCCGCCGCGACGGCGGGGGAGAAGCCCACCAGCGCGCGCCCCGCCAGCCGCGCTTGCGCCACCGAATCGATTCCCACAAGCTGCGCCCGGGTGTGATCGAGCAGGTCGTTCACCATCAGCCCGATCTGGCCCCTGACCAGTTCGCGCAACTGGCTTTCGCGCGAGGCGCGGGGAAAGCGCTTTTCCACGCCGCGCCACTGATCGGCGACGAAATCCAGCGTCAGCAGATCGTCGAGATCGAGGAAACCGGCGCGCAGCCCATCATCGATGTCGTGATTGTCATAGGCGATATCGTCCGACAAAGCGGCTACTTGGGCTTCGAGAGAGGCCCAGGTCGTCAGTTCGAGCGGGAATGCGGCATCGAGTTCCTGCAAGGCCCAGGTGGGATCGGCCACCGGGCCATTGTGCTTGGCCAGCCCTTCGAGCAGTTCCCACGTCAGATTCAGCCCGACATGATCGCAATAGGGGCTTTCCAGCCGCATCAGCATGCGCATCGCCATCGCGTTGTGATCGAACCCGCCATGCGCGCGCGTCGCATCGTTGAGGGCGTCTTCCCCCGCATGGCCGAACGGCGGATGGCCGATGTCGTGGGCAAGGCACAATGCCTCGGTCAAATCCTCGTCCAGCGCCAGCGTCCGCGCAATCACGCGGCCGATCTGCGCCACTTCGATGCTGTGCGTCAGGCGAACGCGGTAATGGTCCCCATCGGGGGCGATGAAGACCTGCGTCTTGTGCCGCAGCCTGCGGAACGAAATCGAATGGATGATCCGATCCCGGTCACGCTGAAATTCGCTGCGCGGGCCGCGGGTGCCCGCCCGGTCTTCGGGAAATTCGCGGCCGCGCGAATGCGCGGGATCGGAGGCGTAAGGTGCGCGGTTCATGCGGCCCCCGAGCTAGGCCGGGGCACGCGGCAACGCAACCGGTTCAACCATCACGCCTGCCATCGTCAGTCTTCGCCGAGAATCCACGCAGCGCCCTTTTCGGCGTGGATACGGGTGCAATCGTAAATCGGCAGGACATTGGCATCGACATCCACCACCAGTTCCAGCTCTGTCGCGGCGAGCACGATGGCGCGCGCGCCTTCCTGTTCCTTCAC
>CAYXMY010000108.1:0-9153 GCA_964466155.1 uncultured Caenibius sp.
TCGGCGTAATCTTCATCCAGCGGCAAGCCGATCCCAGTCACCTGCGCCTTGCTCGTGTGATCGATCACCACGATCGCCATGCCATCGCGCGCCATGCGCCGCCGCATGGTGAGGGTTTCCCCATCGGCGGGAACGATAATATCTCCATCGAGCACGAGCCTTCCGGCGTGGACTTCTGCCAGCTTACCTGGCTTGCCGGGGGCAAGGCGCACGATATCGCCGTTTTTCTGAAATACCGCGCTGGGTACGCCGCTGGCCAGCCCGAGCCGGACCTGTTCCTGCATATGGCGGATTTCTCCGTGCACGGGCATGAGGATTTGCGGCCGCAACCAACTGTAGAGCGCCTGCAATTCCGGCCGCCCCGGATGACCGGAGACGTGAATTTCACTCTGCCGGTCGGTAATCATGACAATGCCGCGTTCGGCCAACCTGTTCTGCACGCGACCGATAGCGATCTCGTTGCCGGGAATCTGCCGGCTGGAAAACAACACCACATCGCCCGCTTCGAGGCTGATCGGATGGGTATCCTCAGCAATTCGCGCCAGCGCGGCACGCGATTCGCCCTGCCCACCGGTGGCGACAATAAGCACCTCTCCGCGACGCAGGCCCATCGCCTTGTCGAAGTCCACAGTGGGAGGGAAATCATGCAGATAGCCGTTCGCTTGCCCGACCTCGATAATCCTGTCGAGCGAGCGGCCAGCCACGCAAAGCTGGCGCCCCGTGGCCTTGGCAACTTCGCCCAAAGTCTGCAGGCGCGCGACATTGGAAGCGAAAGTGGTGACCAGCACACGCCGCCCCGAATGGCGCCGGACTTCTTCCAGCAAGCCTTTGTAAACCGCGCCTTCGGAGCCCGAAGCCTCCGGATTGAAGACGTTGGTCGAATCGCAAACGAGAGCGAGAATCCCGCTATCGCCGAGTTCGGTCAGCTCGTCCTCGCTCGCCGGTTCGCCGATCATCGGTTCATCGTCGAGCTTCCAGTCGCCCGTGTGGAATATCCGCCCATAAGGCGTATCGATCAACAGCGCGTTCCCTTCGGCAATCGAGTGGGCCAGCGGGACATACGTGATATCGAACGGGCCTAGCGCGAAACTGTCCTGCGTATCGATGACGTTCAGTTCCACCGTATCGGCAATCCCCGCTTCCGCCAGCTTATGGCGCACGAGACCGGCGGTGAACGGCGTGGCGTAAAGCGGTACACCCAGTTCCGCCGCGAAATAAGGCACCGCGCCGATATGATCCTCGTGCCCGTGAGTCAGCACGATACCGAGCAGATCGTCCAGCCTGTCCTCGATGAATTCGAGATCGGCAAACACCAGCTCCGTGCCCGGATATTCGTTGCTGCCGAAGCTCATGCCGAGATCGACCATCAGCCATTTACCGTCGCAACCGTAGAGATTGACATTCATGCCGATCTCCCCCGAACCGCCGAGGGCGAGGAACAGCAATTCCGCTTCGGGTGTGGAATCCTTTTTCATTACGCTGCCGCCCGTTCTGCCAGAATGGCAAGGCCATCCAGTGTCAGTTCCGCATCCACCGCATCGAAGATATCGCTGTTCCGGTCAAACAGGATCGCAAGGCCGCCGGTGGCAATAACCTTGGCCGGGCGGCCGATTTCAGCCCGCAAGCGGGCAATCAGCCCTTCCATCATCGCGACATAACCCCAGAATACCCCGATCAGCATTTGATCTTCGGTGTTCCGCCCGATCACGCTGGCGGAACGCGGCGCTTCGATGGCGATGCGCGGCAACTTCGCCGTATTCCCGACCAGCGCATCGAGCGAAAGATTGATACCGGGCGCGATGATCCCGCCCTTGTAGGCCCCATTGAAATCGACCACGTCAAATGTCGTCGCGGTGCCGAAATCGACCACGATCAGATCGCCGGTGTACTTCGCATGTGCGGCAATCGCGTTGACCGCCCTGTCCGCCCCCAGTGAGCGGGGCTCGTCAACATCGATATGGATGCCCCAATCGGCTTTCCCCTCCCCGGCGATGAGCGGAACGATCCCGAAATAGTTCTGCGACAGGACATTGAGATTGTGCAACGCGCGCGGGACCACGGTAGAAATGATGTTGTGCGTCGCCGCTTCCCGCGCGATGCCCTGAATCGCCATCAGTTGCACCAGCCATACGGCATATTCATCACCCGTGCGGCGCGGATCGGTGGCAATCCGCCAGCGCGCTTTCAGTTCCCGCCCTTCGAACAGCGCAAAAACGACATTGGTATTGCCCGCATCGATAGCAAGAAGCATGGAACCACTCCGTCAGACGAACACATCGCCAGCATGAACGGCACGAACCGCCCCGTCCGCCAGCAGCAGGCGCAGCGCCCCGTCAGGAGCCAGCCCCGCGAAAGCGCCCCGCACCGGCTCTCCATCCGGTTCATGCACTGTCAGCGGCGTTCCCACAGGATGGGCCACTGACTGCCAGCGCGACAGCGTGGGTTCAAGGCCATATTGCCGCCAGCGCGCGCATTCTCCGGCGAACGCAGCGGCCAAAGTCGCCGCGAAGGCATCCCGTTCTGGCGCCGGCCCGAATGCGGAAAGGGCCACAGTCGCGCGATCCGGAAGATCGGGCGCCTGCACCAGATTGACCCCGATCCCGACAATCACGGCATCGCCCTGCCCTTCGAGCAGTATGCCAGCGAGCTTCGCCCCGCCGAACATAAGATCGTTAGGCCACTTGAGCGCAAGAGGGGAAGGATCGGTCAGATAGTGCGAGACCGCTTCCCAGACAGCGAGCCCGGCGACGAAGGCCAGGCTCGGTGCAGGCGGATCGCCCGCGGCAACCCGGACCACGGCCGAACCCATGAAGTTACCCGAACCGTCGAACCAGGCGCGGCCCTGCCGCCCCCGTCCGGCCGATTGCCGGTCTGCGATCAGCCAGGAGCCTTCCGCAAGCCGTTCGCCAGCCTGGAGACGCGCAGCAAGATCGCCGTTGGTTGACCCCGTTTCCGGCAGAAACTCGATCTGCGCGCCCAAGTCAGGCCACGAAGAACAGCGCGGCGGCGGCCTTGTCCGCCAGCGCACCGAGCCACTTTGTCAGCAGATAACCCAGCGGTGAGATGAACAGCGTGGCGATGGTCAACAGCGCCCAGTGAATCCAGTCGCTTTTGCCCCGGATGGCATCCGCCGGTTCGTCGAAATACATCACCTTCACCACCTTGATGTAGTAGAAGGCGCCGATAACCGAAGCCGCGATACCGATTGCCGCCAGGGGGACGAGACCCGCCTGGACCGCAGCCTGGAAAACCACGAACTTACCCCAGAAGCCCAGCAGTGGCGGAATCCCCGCAAGGCTGAACATCACGGCGGCGAGGCACCCGGCAAGCGCTGGGCGCGTCCGGGAAAGACCCGCGATATCCGACAGCAGTTCGCGCTGATTGCCCTCTTCATCCTTCAGCATCGCGATGCCGACAAAGCCCGCAACCGTCATCGCGACATAGATGGCCATATAGACCAGCATGCCCGATGCGCCCCTGGGCGTAGCCGCCGCAAGACCGATCAGCAGAAAGCCAACATTGTTGATCGAGGAATAGGCCAGCAGCCGCTTGAGGTTAGTCTGACCGATCGCTCCGAATGCACCGAAAATGATCGAGGCCAGCGCGGCGAAGATCACCACCTGCTGCCATGCGCCCACCTGGGTTCCGAATGCCTCAAGCGCGGCACGCATGGCCAGCGCCAAGGCGGCAACCTTCGGCGCGGTGGCGAAGAAGGTCGTGACCGGGGTCGGCGAACCTTCGTAGACGTCCGGCGTCCACATATGGAACGGCACGGCGGAAATCTTGAAGGCAAGACCGGCGAGCATGAACACCACGCCGAACAGCGCCCCCATCGAAAGTCCGCCGCCGAGCGCCGTGCGAATGCCTTCGAAGCTGGTCGTTCCGGTGAAGCCGTAAGTCAGGCTCATCCCAAACAGCAGGATACCCGAAGCAAGGGCGCCGAGGACGAAATACTTGAGCCCCGCCTCCGCCGAACGGTTGTCGTTCCGCAGGAAGGCCGCCAACACGTAAGCCGCGAGGCTGTTCAGTTCGAGGCCGATGTATAGCGCAAGCAGGTCGGTTGCGGAGACCATGATCCCCATGCCGACCACGGCAAGGATCACCAGCACCGAATATTCCGCGCGCATCGCGTTCAAACGCTCGAAATAGCTGGGCGCCACCAGAAGCGCGACGCCCGCACCGGCGTAGATCAACAGTTTCGCAAAAGCGGCGAAGGCGTCGATCCGAAGCTGACCGTTGAACACGCTGACATCAGGCCCCATCGCCCCGCCACACAGCATCGGCGCAGTGAGGAAAGCACACACCGCCAAAGCCGCAACAGCAATCAGGCTGATCGCCCGGCTGGCCTTGTCGCCCGCCCAGGCCGAAGCCAGCAGCAGCACAAGCGCAACAACGCTGAGAACGATTTCTGGCGCGACCAGTTTAAGGGAAGCAGCGAAATCCATTAGTGCGCTCCCCCTTCCGGCGCGGCAGGTGCAGCATCGGCTGCATGATTGGAATGTTCGGCATGGTCAGCCGCAGCCTTGGGTGCGCCCAGCTTGAACTGGGAATCCCCGGCAGGTGCAGCGCGCGCCACGCGGGCATCGAGCGCCGCAATGTCCGCGCGCATCGGCGCAAGGAAGCTTTCCGGATAGACACCCATCCAGAGAACCACAGCGGCAATCGGCACGACCATCAGCCATTCGCGCAGATCGAGATCCGGCATGGCCGCCGCGTCGGCATTCTTCTGATCGCCGAAGATCACCCGGCGATAGAGATACAGCATATATGCAGCGCCCAGAATGATGCCGGTAGTGCATATCGCCGCAGTCACGGTCGACACCTGATAGATGCCGGCGAGGCTGAGGAATTCACCCACGAAGCCGCTGGTGCCCGGAAGGCCGATGGACGCCATGGTGAACAGCATGAAGAACAGGGCATACTTCGGCATGTTGATCGCAAGGCCGCCGTAACGGTCGATCTCACGCGTGTGCAGCCGGTCGTAGATCACACCCACGCAGAGGAACAGCGCGCCCGACACGAGCCCGTGGCTGAGCATCACGATCATCGCGCCTTCGAGACCCTGCACGTTGAAGGCGAACAGGCCGACCGTGACAATCGCCATGTGCGCGACGGAGGAATAGGCGATCAGCTTCTTCATGTCGCTCTGCACCAGAGCGATCAGCGAAGTATAGACGACCGCAACCATCGACAGTACGAAGATCAGCCATGCAAATTGTGCGGATGCCTCGGGGAACATCGGCAGGGAGAAGCGGATGAAGCCGTAACCGCCCATCTTCAGCAGCACGCCCGCCAGGATGACCGAGCCCGCCGTAGGCGCCTGCACGTGCGCATCGGGAAGCCAGGTGTGGACCGGCCACATCGGCATTTTCACCGCAAAGCTGGCAAAGAAGGCAAGCCACAGCCACGTCTGAATATGCGGCGGGAAATCGTATGCCATCAAGGTCGGGATATCGGTCGTGCCTGCGTCGTTCGCCATCCACAGCATCGCGATCAGCATCACCACCGAACCGAGCAGCGTGTAGAGGAAGAACTTGTAGCTGGCGTAAATACGGTTCTGCCCGCCCCAGATCCCGATGATCAGGTACATCGGGATCAGGCCCGCTTCGAAAAAGATGTAGAACAGGAACAGATCCTGCGCCGCGAAAACGCCGATCATCAGCGTTTCCATCAGCAGGAAGGCCGCCATGTATTCGCCAACGCGGTTTTCAATCGATTTCCAGCTCGCGCCGATACAGATCGGCATCAGGAAAACCGACAGCATAATCAGCATCAACGCGATACCGTCGATGCCGAGCGCCCAGTTGAAGCCCGCGAACAGCGGCATCTTCTCGACGAATTGCCATTGCGCGCCGCCGATATCGAAGTTGGCCCACAGCACGACGCCGAGCGCGAAATCGACCAGCGTTGCCGCCAAGGCCAGCATGCGCGCCGATTTCGCATCGAGGAACAGGCAGACGATCCCCGCAACCAGCGGCAGGAGGATCATCAGGGAAAGGATGGGAAAACCGGTCATATTCAGCGTACCATCACCCAGCTGATAGCTGCCACGAGACCGAGCAGCATGACCAGCGCATAACTGTAGAGATAACCCGACTGCACTTTCTGTGCGAACCGGCTGCCCTGAGCGACTGTCCATGCAGCACCGTTGGGACCGAAACGGTCGACAATGCCGATATCGCCCACCTTCCAGAACAACCGGCCGAGGCAGAACGCCGGGCGGACGAACAGAAAGTCGTAAAGCTCGTCGAAGTACCACTTGTTGTACAGGAAAGCATGAAGCTGACGGAACCGGGCAACGAATGCCGCAGGGATCGCCGTATTCCGAATGTAGGAATTCCAGGCAAGAAGCAGACCGATCAGCATGACAGCCGCCGGTGCCAGTTTCACCCACAGCGGAACTTCGTGCATCGCGTGCATCAGATGCTCGTCGAAGAAGATCGCGCCGTTCCAGAAACCTTCATTCTCGACGAAGGTGTGGTGGAATGCGAAACCGGCAAAGATCGCACCGACCGACAGCAGGACCAGCGGCACCAGCATGACCCACGGGCTTTCATGCGGATGATAGCCCGCCGTGCCATCGCTTTCGCCATGGTGCGCATGTGCATGGTGATCGTCATGCCCATGGTGGGCGTGATCGCCACGGCCGTGCGCATCGTGCACCGCATGCTGGATATGCTCCGACTGCTCCCACCGGGGCTTGCCCCAGAAGGTCAGGAACATCAGGCGCCAGCTATAGAAGCTGGTCAGCAGGGCCGCGAAGACGCCGACGAAGAAGGCCGTCTGACCGTGTTGCGAACCGCTGGCGAAAGCCGCCTCCAGGATTGCGTCCTTCGAATAGAAGCCCGCGAAACCGAATACGCCCATGATCCCCACGCCGGTGATCGCCAGCGTCCCGGCCAACATCACCCAGAAGGTCAGCGGGATATGCTTACGCAGGCCGCCGTAATAGCGCATGTCCTGTTCATGGTGCATCGCGTGAATGACCGAACCGGCGCCCAGGAACAGCAGCGCCTTGAAGAACGCGTGCGTGAACAGATGGAACATGGCGGGGCCATAAGCGCCAACACCGGCAGCGAAGAACATATAGCCGAGCTGCGAACAGGTCGAATAAGCGATGACGCGCTTGATATCCCACTGGGTCGTGCCCACGGTCGCCGCGAAGAAGCAGGTTGCTGCGCCCACCACCGTCACCACCGTCATGGCAACATGGCTGGTTTCGAACATCGGAGAGAGACGGCAGACCATGAACACACCGGCCGTCACCATGGTCGCGGCGTGGATCAGCGCCGAAACCGGGGTCGGGCCTTCCATC
This sequence comes from uncultured Caenibius sp., assembly GCA_964466155.1. Classification (GTDB taxonomy): domain Bacteria; phylum Pseudomonadota; class Alphaproteobacteria; order Sphingomonadales; family Sphingomonadaceae; genus Caenibius. The sequence continues at coordinate 7,316 of CAYXMY010000108.1, forward strand.
GCGTCGGGAAGCCAGGTGTGCAGCCCGAGCTGCGCCGATTTGCCCATCGCCCCGATGAACAGCAGCAGGCACAGCAGCGTCATCGTATCGATGCGGAAGCCGAAGAAACCGATGGTGGAACCGGCCATGCCCGGCGCCGCTTCAAGAATTTCGGGGATCGAGGTCGTCTGGAAGACGAGATAGGTCCCGAAAATGCCCAGCATGAAACCAAGGTCGCCGACGCGGTTGACCACGAACGCCTTGATCGCGGCGGCGCAGGCGGAGGGCTTCTTGAACCAGAAACCGATCAGCAGGTACGAGGCAAGCCCCACGCCTTCCCAACCGAAGAACATCTGCACCAGATTGTTCGCGGTCACCAGCATCAGCATGGCGAAGGTGAAAAGCGAGAGATAGGCGAAGAACCGCGGCTGATCCGGGTCTTCGTCCATATAGCCCCAGCTATAAAGATGGACGAGCGCCGAAACGCTGGTGATCACGACCAGCATAATGGCAGTCAGCGTATCGACCCGCAGCGCCCAGTCGAACGTCAGCGTGCCCGACTGCACCCAATGCAGCACCGGCACGACCGAGGCCTGCGCCGATCCGGTCACAAACGACAGGAAAATCGGCCATGACAGGGCGCAGGACAGGAACAGCGCGCCAGTAGTGACGATCTTGGCCGGGGCATTGCCGAGCGCCCGATTGCCGAGCCCGGCGATTATGGACGCGAGCAAAGGCCCGAAAACGATAATCAGGATGGAGGACACGTTATCTTACCCCTTCATCCGATTGACATCGTCGACCGCAATCGTGCCACGGTCGCGGAAATAGATGACCAGAATGGCTAGGCCGATCGCGGCTTCCCCGGCCGCCACTGTCAGGACGAACATCGCGAAAACCTGCCCCACCAGATCGCCTAGGAAAGCACTGAAAGCCACCAGGTTGATATTCACCGCGAGCAGGATGAGTTCGATCGCCATCAGAATCACGATCACATTCTTGCGGTTGAGAAAGATGCCGAGCACGCCGAGCACGAACAGGATCGAGCTAACGACGACATAATGTTCGATGCCGATCACAGCTGCACCCCCTTACCGATTTCAGGCTTCACGTTGACAGTCGCATCTTGCGGCCGGCGGCTGTTCTGCTTGCTGACGTTCTGCTTGCGCGAACCCTTGCGGTCGCGATGCGTCAGGACGATGGCGCCGATCATGGCCACCAGCAGGATCAGGCCCGCGCTTTCGAACAGGAACAGATAGCGGCTGTAAAGCAGCGCCCCGATGCTCTCGATATTGCTGCGACCGACCAGCGTTGCCGCGGTGCCATCGGGCGTACCCAGAACCAGCGAATCGGAACGATAGACCCCGATCCCCAGGACCAGTTCCGCCAGCAGCACAAAGGCCACCGCCAGGCCGAACGGGAAATTGCGCACGAAACCGGCGCGCAGTTCGGCAAAGTCGATGTTGAGCATCATCACCACGAAGAGGAATAACACCGCAACGGCGCCGACATAGACGATCACCAGCAGCATGGCGATGAATTCGGCGCCCACCAGCACCATCAGCCCGGCCGCGTTGAAAAAGGCAACGATCAGCCAGAGGACCGAGTGCACCGGGTTACGGGCGAAAATGACCAGCGCCGCCGAAGCGATCACCAGCGTGGCGAAAATGTAAAAGGCGATTGCATGGATCATGAGATCGCGAGCCCCTAGCGATAGGGCGCATCGGCTTCAAGGTTCGCGGCAATGGCCCGCTCCCACTTGTCACCGTTCGCCAGCAATTTGGCCTTGTCGTAGAGCAGTTCTTCGCGCGTTTCGGTCGCGTATTCGAAGTTCGGCCCTTCGACGATGGCATCAACCG
>CAYXMY010000109.1:0-9003 GCA_964466155.1 uncultured Caenibius sp.
TGCCGGATGACAAGCACGCGCGCCTCGTTCAAGCCATGCGTTATGCCGCGATTGGCAGAGGCAAGCGTTTGCGCCCGTTGTTGTTGGTGGCGACTGCGGAAATGTACGGCGTCCACCGGGCGGCGGCGATGCGTGCGGCCTGCGCCATCGAAGCGATCCACGTCTATTCGCTGATCCATGACGATCTGCCGTGCATGGACGATGACGATCTGCGCCATGGCAAGCCGACCGTGCATAAAGCCTTCGACGAGGCGACGGCGGTGCTCGCGGGCGATTCGCTTCATGCCATGGCCTTTGCAATCCTGTCCGACGAAGCGACCAGCGGCGATCCTTTCGTACGCTCCGAGCTGGTTCATACGCTGGCCGTGGCCGCGGGAATGCACGGCATGGCCGGGGGGCAGATGATCGATATCGTCGCGGAGAGCGAGCAGTTCGATCTGCGCACCATCACGCGCCTGCAACAGCTTAAAACGGGCGCCTTGCTTTGCGCATCGATTGAAATGGGTGCGATCATCGGCCGCCTGCCGCCGGATGGACGCGCACATTTGCGTGCCTATGCCCGCGATATCGGCCTGGCTTTCCAGATCGCGGACGATCTAATCGATCATGAGGGTGACGAGGGCAAGGCCGGTAAAGCGCTGCGCAAGGATGCGGAGCAGGGCAAGCAGACGTTCGTTTCCCTGCTGGGGGCACAACGCGCGCGTGAACAGGCGGACATGCTGATGGCGCAGGCCATCGATCATCTCGCGGGGCATGGCGCGGAAGCGGACCTTCTGCGCGCGGTGGCGCGCTATATCGTTGAAAGGGATCACTGATGAGCGAACGGGTGGGGGTATATCCGGGGACGTTCGATCCGATCACACGGGGGCACGCCGATATTATCCGGCGCGGTGCGAAGCTGGTCGACCGTCTGATTATCGGGGTGACGACCAATCCGTCGAAGAATCCGATGTTCACGCCCGAAGAGCGTATGGCGATGGTTGAGCGGGAAGTGGCCGCGCTCGGGATCAATAATGTCACCGTGGTCGGCTTCAACGCCTTGCTGATGAAATTCGCTGAGAAGCAGGGGGCGAGCGTGATTATTCGCGGCCTGCGTGCCGTGGCCGATTTCGAATACGAATATCAGATGGCCGGAATGAACCAGCAATTGAGCAGCAAGGTGGAAACGATCTTTCTGATGGCCGATGTCAGCCTGCAACCCATCGCTTCCAAGCTGGTCAAGGAAATCGCGCTGTTCGGCGGCGACATAACCCCCTTCGTCAGCAGCACCATTCGGGACGAGGTGAATGCCCGTGTGGCCGAACGTGGCCAGTTGGGCGAATACTGAACCTGCTATCGTTCATTGCGTTGACAGTCACCGATGGCTAAACCGCGCGGCGATTGCCAACTTGTCAGAGCGCTTTCTGACCGGTAGCGCCCGATAACCCTAATTGCCAGAGACCCCGATGAAGAAAGCCCTGATCTCTACTGCCCTGGTCCTTTCTCTCGCCATTGCTCCTGGCTTTGCCGCAGCCAAGGGCAAGGATGAAATCAAGTACCGGCTGAAGGAAGCCAAAGACGCGCCCGCCGCTGCGCCGGCGCGGGTCTATGCTCCGGTGAATTACAATGTGAACGAGGATCTGGATAACATCCTCCTGCTCGACCTTTCGACCGGCGATCGCGTGGCCATCCGCCTTATGTCGGATTGGGCGCCGCATCATGTGGAGCGGGTCAAGGAGCTGGCACGCCAGGGTTTCTATAACGGTGTGATCTTCCACCGCGTGATCGACGGTTTCATGGCGCAGACGGGCGACCCCACCGGCACCGGCCGCGGTGGTTCGCAACTGCCGGATATCAAGGCGGAATTCAACGATCTGCCGCATGTTCGGGGCACTGTGTCGATGGCCCGCGCGGCATCGGACGACAGCGCCAACAGCCAGTTCTTCATCGTCTTCTACCCGCGTTTCGCGCTGGATCGCCGTTACACCAATTTCGGCCGCGTGATTTCCAACATGGAAGCCGTGGACAAGATCCAGCGGGGCGAGCCGCCGCAGAACCCGACCAAGATCCTGCAGGCTTCGATTGCCTCCGATAACAAGGCGCCGCCCGCTTTCGTTCCGCCTGCACCGGCTGAACAGCCCATCACGGCGGATATGTTGAAGCCAGCAAAGCCAGCTACTCCGGCAAAGCCCGCCCCCAAGGCGAAGGCGAAGTAAGCGCGCGGCTTTCCGCGCTGCCGCTTTGCTTGCAGAACCGATGTCACTGATCGCGCATGATGCTGTAGAGACGCGCCATGCGCGTTGATCTGTTCGATTTCGAACTGCCGCCGGAACGTATCGCGCTCCGGCCCGCGCGCCCGCGCGATTCCGCCCGTCTGCTGGTGGTGAAGGGCAGGGACAATGCCCCCCTGGCCGATTGCACCGTGCGCGATCTGCCCGGGCAATTGCGGCGCGGCGATGTGCTGGTGTTCAACGATACCAAGGTTATCCCGGCGCAGCTCGAAGGCATGCGTGGGGAAGCGCGGATCGGGGCGACACTGCACAAACGGATCGATCTTCGCCGATGGCAGGCCTTCGTTCGCAATGCCAAGCGTTTACGGGAAGGGGATACGATCCGGTTTCCGCAGGATGTTTCGGCCACGGCCGAAATGCGCCATTCCGATGGAAGCTGGACACTGGCTTTCGGTGGGGAGGAGCCGGTCGAAGTGCTGCTGGAGCGTGCCGGAACGATGCCGCTTCCCCCTTATATCGCGGGGAAAAGGCCAACGGATGCGGCCGACAGGTCCGATTACCAGACCATATTCGCACGGGAAGAAGGGGCCGTCGCCGCCCCCACCGCTGCACTGCATTTCACGCCGGAACTTCTGGCCGCACTGGATGAAGCTGGAATCGGGCGTGAAACGCTTACCCTGCATGTGGGGGCGGGTACGTTCCTGCCGGTCAAGGCGGACGACACGGCCGATCACCAGATGCACGCCGAATGGGGCCGGGTCGATGCCGATCTGGCCGAACGGCTCAACCGGGTACGAACTGCCGGCGGGCGCGTGATTGCCGTGGGCACCACCTCTTTGCGTCTGCTGGAAAGTGCGACGGGGGAAGATGGCGTGATCCGGCCTTTCGCGGGCGACACCGATATCTTCATCACGCCGGGCTATCGCTTCCGCGCGATTGACGGACTGATGACCAACTTCCACTTGCCGCGCTCGACGCTGTTCATGCTCGTTTCGGCCCTGATGGGGCTGGAGCGAATGCAGGAAGTTTACACCCACGCCATCGCCCATGAATACCGCTTCTACAGCTACGGCGATGCCAGCTTGCTGCTGCCCTGATTGCCCATTGGGGCGGTCAGCCGCTGAAATAGCTCCAAATCAGCTTGGCCGTCAGCAAGAGAGAAATCGTCACCAATAGCGGCCTGATCAGCTTCGCGCCAAAACGGATGGCACTGTGCGATCCCAGCCAGCTACCGGCGATAGTGCCCAACCCCATGCACAGGCCGAGCGCCCATAGGACCTTGCCGCCTGCCACGAACATCAGGAAGCTGCCGAAATTGCTGGTGGCGTTGAGCAGTTTGGCGAGCGCTGTCGCCCGCGTCAGCCCCATGCCCCGTAGCGCGACGATCGAAGTGGTGTAAAAGCTGCCCGCACCGGGGCCGAAGAAACCGTCGTAAAATCCAATCCCGCCGGCAATCGGCGTGTAAGCTTTGCCGGACAGCCGTTCCTGCCGATCCGCATCGTTCATGCGGGGGGAAGCGATCACATAAATCGCGCAGAACACAAGAAGGATCGGAACCGCGATATCCAGAACCTTTGCCTCTACCGCCTGAACCGCCAGCGCCCCGAGAGCCGATGCGATCAGGACCGCGATCACCATGCCCATATGCGGGCGTATCTGCAGCAGCCCCTTGCTGCGATAAGTCCGCGTAGCCATCGCCACGCCCATCAGCGATTGCAGCTTGTTGGTGCCCAGCGCCAGATGCGGTGGCAAACCTGCGGACAGCAGCGCAGGCATTGTCAGCAGCCCACCGCCACCGGCCACGGCGTCGATAAAGCCCGAAACCACACATACTGCCGTGAGCGCGACGAACATCCAGAGTTCGATTTCCAAGACATTTCCATTCGTACTGACGATGGCCGGATCAAGCGGAAAAACCTATGCCTGTCCTGCCAGTGGCGTGGCTTGTCTGCGGCATAAATGTTTACGAGAGCAATGCGAATCCCGGCCCTGAGCTATTGGCATGGCGATTTTATCGACGGCACCGAGGGGAGCCGCGTCGGCGGTTCACCGCGGATGGTAGTTGGCTCGGCGAGCGTTATCGCCGATTCGAATTCCGCCATCATGGCGCTGGCAAACGGGTTCGGCGCGTTTTTCCTGCACCGTCGATTGCAGCAGCAATCCGGCCGAAGGCGCGGTTTTGACGGACACCTTGACGCGCACCACCCTCGTTTACGGCTTCTGAGGTGCCTGGGGGCGTCAATCGCCGATTGCTCTCCCATCGGCCCCGGTTTAGCGGCTAGGCGATGACACGCTTTTCCTTTTCCATTCACGCCCGCGACGGGAAGGCTCGCACGGGCACTATCCGGATGCAGCGCGGCGATATTCGCACTCCGGCTTTCATGCCGGTCGGAACTGCCGCTACCGTCAAAGCGATGAAGCCGGAAGACGTGCGCCGCACAGGGGCCGATATCCTGCTCGGCAACACTTATCACCTGATGCTGCGCCCCAGTGCGGAGCGGGTGGCCCGGCTTGGCGGTCTGCACAAGTTCATGAACTGGGATCGCCCGATTCTGACCGACAGCGGCGGCTATCAGGTGATGAGCCTGTCTTCGCTGCGCAAGATCACCGAGGAAGGGGTGCGTTTTTCCAGCCATCTGGACGGGTCGAAGCATATGCTGACGCCCGAACGTTCGATGGAAATTCAGCGCCTGCTCGGCTCCGATATCGTCATGGCGTTCGACGAATGCCCCCGGGCAGACGAACCGCGCGATGTGATTGCCCGTTCGATGGAAATGTCGATGCGCTGGGCCAGACGCAGCCGGGCCGGTTTCGATTCTGGCGAAGAGCATGCTGCCCGTTCTGCCTTGTTCGGTATTCAGCAAGGGGCGCTGGACGAAGAATTGCGCGGCCAAAGCGCGCAAGCCCTGCGGGAGATCGGCTTCGATGGCTATGCCATCGGCGGGCTGGCCGTGGGCGAAGGGCAGGAAGCGATGTTCGCCACGCTCGATTTCGCGCCGCAGCAGTTGCCGGATGACCGGCCCCGCTACCTGATGGGGGTCGGCAAACCGGACGATCTCGTCGGCGCGGTCGAACGCGGGGTCGATATGTTCGATTGCGTGCTGCCGAGCCGGTCCGGCCGCAACGGGCAGGCATTTACCTGGAACGGTCCGCTCAATATCCGCAACGCCAGGCATGCGGAGGATACCGGACCGCTCGACGAACGCTGCACTTGCCCGGTTTGCGCGACCTACAGCCGCGCCTATCTCCATCATCTCGTCAAGTCGGGCGAAATCCTCGGTGCCATGCTGATGACGGAACACAATCTGTCCTTCTATCAGCAACTGATGCAGGCGATGCGGGATGCGATTGCCGAAGGGCGCTTCGCGGCCTTTGCGGTGGATTTCCGGCGCGATTATCTGGGGTAAGGGAAGTGGTGACGGAAAACTCGGTCCGGGAGATTGTCGGACAGTTTTGCAATCCGGTAATGTTTTTCGGACATCGAAACGGATAGGTGGCGAAGCATCGTCAGACTACAAGATCACGACCGACAAACATGTGATTTCCGACAGAGCTGGCGGTAGGCGACCCGTTGCAGGCGAGATTGCTGCGATGTAATTGTCCTGCATGCGTGTTTTGCCGACGATCCTCGCCTTGGCCTGCTTTGGCTGCACCGGACACCCTACGGCTGACGAGAAAGCGCTTGTCGCCGAAGTTGAAAAGCTTGTGGCCTTGCCGAAGGGTGGCGGGGAACTGAAGTGCTATGAAAGGCACTATACAATTCTTCGAGGCAAGGATGCGGAGAATTATGTCGGGGTGCCGCTTGATGGCCTAAATAATCGGGCGCTTTTGGTCGGCCGTTACCGAATTGGGAGTGAACCGGGCATCCATTGGGCAAAAAATGCTACCGAACTTCCGGCAATCGCTGATGGTGGCTGCAACGATATTCGTGTCGTGCATGTCGTTGGCAATCAGGAAAAGAGCATCCCAGCAACCTGTTCGACCACTATGGCGGGTGTTCCCCCAACTGAAGTGACGCCACCTGTCACTTGTTGATTTGTCGCCAAAGGCGAGCGTATCCGAAAATCAGGTGTTTTCCGTCAGCATTGGTGTGTATCCCGACAGGCAGTTCGATCATCATGAGCTACCGAAACCAGCAGTGCCCGGTAATACTGAACAACGAAAAAGGGCGGCCCCGCAGAGCCGCCCTTTCGTATTTCCGTAACCGGATGACCGATCAGCGCGAATAGAATTCGACGACCAGATTCGGTTCCATCTTCACCGGGTAAGGCACTTCGTCGAGCGAGGGAACGCGCACGAAGGTGATCTTGTCGTTGCCATCGGCGGCGACGTATTCCGGAATTTCACGCTCGGGCAGGCTCTGCGCTTCGATGACCAGAGCCATTTCCTTGGCCTTGCTGCCGAGGCTGATGACGTCGCCCGGAACGATGCGGCGGCTTGCGATGTTGCACTTCACGCCGTTCACGCGGATGTGGCCGTGCGAAACGATCTGGCGGGCCGCAAAGATCGTCGGCGCGAACTTGGCGCGGTACACGACCATGTCGAGGCGCTGTTCGAGCAGGCCGATGAGGTTCTGGCCGGTGTCGCCCTTCATGCGCGACGCTTCCTGATAGGTGCGCTTGAACTGCTTTTCGGTCACATCGCCGTAGTAGCCCTTGAGCTTCTGCTTGGCGCGGAGCTGGATGCCGTAATCGGACAGCTTGCCCTTGCGGCGCTGGCCGTGCTGGCCCGGGCCGTAGCTGCGGCGGTTGACCGAGCTCTTGGGACGGCCCCAGATGTTTTCGCCCAGACGGCGGTCAATTTTATACTTGGATGCCTTGCGCTTCGACATGCGCAACCCTTTCAATCTGCATATCCGGGCGAATGTGCCCGAACTTCAACCCGGAACCGCACCATCCCGCCATAGACAGAATGCGATCGCCGCTTCACCGGGGTGCGGGATCAATTGCGAAGGGGCGCCTATTGCGAGCGTGCGGCCAAAAGTCAAGGCTTTCCGCGGGAATCTTTGGGGCCTTTTTCCAAGGCGCTGAGCACACCGCGCAAGGTCCGCACTTCGAGGTGGTTCCAGCGCGGCTTGGTAAGGATATTGCGCAAGGTACGCGCTGTCGCCGCAGCGCGGGCTTCGGGCAGAAAAAAGCCGCAAGGTTCCAGCAGGCGGGTGAAATGGTCGATCATGCCATCCAGTTCGGCCTGCGGGGCAGGAGGGAGTTCTTCTTCCACCGTGGGCAGGGCCAGCGCTTCGTGCTTTGACCATTCATAGGCGCAAAGGATCACGGCCTGCGCGAGATTGAGCGAGCCGAATTCCGGATTGATCGGCACCGTGATGATCGCCTTGGCAATCGCCACGTCATCGGTTTCCAGCCCGGACCGTTCCGGCCCGAACAGGATCGCATGGTGGCCGGGCAGGGCGGCGATGTCCCTGGCCGCCTGTTCGGGCGTCAGCACCGGCTTGGTCACACCGCGTTTGCGCACGGTGGTGGCGTAGATGTGTTCGCAATCGGCCACCGCTGCGGCGACATCGGGAAAGACCTGTGCCTTTTCCAGCACCACATCGGCGCCCGACGCCGCCGGGCCGGCGGAAGGATTGGGCCACCCGTCGCGCGGTGCGACAAGGCGCATTTCGGCCAGCCCGAAATTGAGCATGGCGCGCGCCGCCTTGCCGATATTCTCACCCAGTTGCGGGCGGACCAGGACGATGACCGGCTTGTCAGCCCTTGCTGGCATCGCGCCCACTCACGGCCTGCACCGAGCTTGCAAACTCCTCGAAATCCCGCGCTTCGCTGAAATCGCGATAGACCGAAGCGAAGCGGATGTAGGCAACGCTGTCCAACTGGCGCAGCCCCTCCATCACCATTTCGCCGATCCGGGCGGATTCGATTTCGCTTTCACCCAGCGTTTCGATCTGCCGCTGGATGCCCGAGACGAGTTGATCGAGCCGTTCCTGCGCGATCCCGCGCTTGCGGCAGGCAAGCGCGACCGACTGCTCGATCTTGGAGCGGTTGAAGGTTTCGCGCTTGTCCCCGCTTTTGAGTACGGTGACATCGCGCAATTGCACCCGTTCGAACGTGGTGAAGCGGGCGCCGCAGCTTTCGCATTGGCGCCGCCTCCGGATAGCCGTGTTGTCCTCCGTCGGACGGGAGTCCTTTACCTGGCTGTCATCGTGCGCGCAGAACGGGCAACGCATGGATCACATGCCCGGATAGACGGGGAAGGACTGGCACAGTTCCTCGACCTGAGCGCGGACGCGTTCCTCGACCTGACCGTCACCTTCCTCGCCGTTGCGCGACAAGCCATCGACGACCTGCGCGATCAGCGCGCCGACCTTGCGGAATTCTTCGGTGCCGAAGCCACGCGTCGTCCCTGCCGGGGTGCCGAGGCGGACGCCCGAAGTGACGAAGGGTGAGCGTGTGTCGAACGGGATACCGTTCTTGTTACAGGTCAGCCATGCCCGGTCGAGACCCTTTTCAGCGGCCTTGCCGGTCACGTCCTTGGCGGTGAGATCGACCAGCATCAGGTGGTTGTCCGTGCCGCCCGAAACGATGCGCAGGCCCTGTTCCTCCAGGCTTGCGGCCAGAGCGCGGGCATTTTCGACCACGGCCTTGGCATAAGTCTTGAATTCAGGACGCAGCGCTTCACCGAACGCCACGGCCTTGGCGGCCACGACATGCATCAGCGGCCCGCCCTGCAAGCCGGGGAACACGGCCGAATTGAACTTCTTGGCCAGTGCCTCGTCATTGGTGAGGGTGATGCCCGAACGGGGGCCGCGCAGGCTCTTGTGCGTGGTGCTGGTGAC
>CAYXMY010000110.1:0-8761 GCA_964466155.1 uncultured Caenibius sp.
TGACCCGGCCTGCAATCACGGCCTTCTTCCCGACCGGAACATAGCCGCTGGCATCGAGTTGAGTGCGGAAATAGGTGGCTTTACGATGATCCGTGATCGAAATTTCCGGGGAAATCCGGCCATTGATGCGGAAACCTTTGGTCGGATCGAGCAGGCTGTCGCTCATATCCAGACCAACTGCGAGCGGTAGCGCCGCAATGTAATAAGTCTGCCTGCCGTCGGACGTGTTCGGCGCTTTTTCGTTCGTTGCCAGCAATTCGAAACCCGCGCTCCACGTCAGCGGCTTCTGGAACAGCAGTGTGCTGATCCGTTCGTAAGTGCCGGTAAGCGACGCCGTGCGCGCATCGTAAGCATCGCGCTTGATCGTGGTGGCATAGGCATCGAATGTCAGGATGCGATCCCGGCCTTGGAAATTGTTGCGGCGGAATGTCACCCCGGCCAACTGCTCACGCGTGCCCGCCACGGCCCGCACCCGCAAAGCGCCTTCCGGCGGAAAGAGATTGCGGTGTTCCCAGCTCGCTTCCGCCCGGATGCCTTCACCCGTGCCATAACCCAGCGCCCCGGCAATGGTGCGCAGGGGTGCCTTGGTCAGCGCGACATCCATATCCACCACGCCCGGTTCCATACCAACGGGGGCCTGCGTCTTGCGCGGCGTGATCGTCACCGTGGAAACGAGGCCGGTAGCGATAATTGCGCTGCGCAGATCCATCTCATCGCTGCGGCGATAGATTTGGCCAGGCTTGAATCGGGCAATTTCCTGCAAGTGGCGATTGGAGAAGAATTTGGGCGAATCGCTGTTGATCGCGCCAAAGCGATATTTGCCGCCATGCGTAACCGGCAGCGTAAGATCGCCTTCCTGCCGATCATGATCGATCAGTAGATCGGGTTCCCCGATCTTGGCGAACGGATAGCCGGTTTCGCCCAGCGCCTTGTCGAGCTTGGCGTTTTCTTCCACGATCTTGTCGGCCAGCACGGGATCGCCCGGCCAGATGCCGAACGCCTTGCGCAGTTCCTCATGATCGGGCGCCTGCATCAGATCGCCGAGATCGATCGCTCCGAAATGGAACTGTTCGCCCGGCAGAATGTCGAAGCGGACTTCGGGTTCCTGCTTGCCCCCGCCTTCTTCCACGCCTTTCACGGTCCGCATCACGCGCCCGTCGTAATAGCCATATGTGCGCAGCAGCTCTTCCAGCAACTGCTCGTCCTCGCGCGCGCGCGCGGCCACCTGGGCGAGATTGTCGTCGTTCTTGGCCAGACTCTCGATATTGGACAGGCCTTCGAACCGCTCGGTGAACTTTTTGTGGATCGGGAATTCCGCTTCATCGCGGGGGAACACCAGCAGGAGACTGGACGAAAGCCGTTCTTCCTTGCCGCGCCGCACACGGTCGAGCTGTTCGAACGATTGGGCGGCGATTGCCGCTTCCGGTTCGGGTTCGAGCGGTTCAGGGCGGGCCAGTTGGGTTTCATCGGGCCAGGGCAGCGTCACCTCCGGCAAATCAGCCAAAGGCGCGTTCGCATCGAGTTGCGGCGCATTGACCACATCCTGCACGGCGCCTGTCGCCGCATCGGTCTGCGTGGCCCAGGTTTCGGGATTGGCAACCGCGCTATCGGGGATCAAATCCTCCAGCCGCGGCGCGGACGATTGCGCAAGCACCGGCATCGGCGCTGCCGACAAAGCCAGTGCCGCAAGCCAGGATCGCCGGAAAACGGCGGAAGGAAGCGCCTTACACCTGATATTGATCCTGCCTGCCCGGCACCCCGTCCTTCCCGCCGCCATCGACAGTAAAGGCAGTATCGCGGCGCGCGGTGGCTGTTCGGGCGATAAGCTGCCCCTGTTCATCGGGATCGAAGCGTTCCCAACCGTTCGGCCCCAGTTTTTCCAGTGGGCGATAGCGGATTTTGTATTGCATCCGGGCGGCCCCATCGACCCAATAGCCGAGGTAGACGTAGGAAAGTCCAGCTTCGCAGGCCCGGTTGATATGGTCGAGGATAATAAAATTACCAATTCCCGTCCTTGCCTCATGATCCGGGTCATAAAAACTGTATATCATCGACAGGCCATCGCTTTGCCTGTCGGTAAGACAGGCGCCGATCAACCGCCCCGGCTCCTTCCCGGTGGAAGGCTCCCTATATTCGATGACGTAACTCGTCAGCGGTGTGTGCTCGACCATATCGGCGAAATCGATCTCGTCCATCGAGGCCATCCCGCCGCCAGGATGCCGGGCACCGAGATAACGCTGGAGGAGGTCGAACTGTTCCGAAGTGGCCCACGGGCGGCATTCGGAAACCACCAGATCGGAATTGCGCCGCCAGATGCGCCGCTGGGTGGTCGATCCGCGAAACTCGTTCGCCACGACGCGCACGGAGATGCACGCATGACAATTGCCGCAGCTCGGGCGATAGGCCACGGTCTGGCTGCGGCGAAAGCCGATCCGGCTGAGCGCATCGTTCAACGCATCCGCGTTTTCTCCACGCAGTTCGGTAAACACCTTCCGCTCGCTCCGCCCCGGAAGATAGGGGCACGGACCGGGGCTGGTAACGTAGAAACGGGGGAAGCGGATCGGGGCCGTCACGAGCTCGGAAATATCCTCTACTGTACGGCCTCTACGCATGGGGCCGGGCAGGCAGTATGCCAACCCGGCCCATGAGTTGAAAGAGTCTTAACCACGAATTGCGGTCAAACAACCATATTTTTCATCCCGCTCGGTCGCTGGCGGGCATATCGCGTTAATCCAGTTCGACCTGGCTGACGGTGTATCCCTTGCCGCGCAACGCCTGGATGAGCGCGTTGAGCTGTTCGCGATCCCGCGCTTCGCATTCGATATCCGTCACCAGCCCCTTGGCCGGCAAGTGCGTGAAGATCCGCTGATGCGAGATTTCGATGATATTGACGTTGTGCACGTTGAATTCGTGCATCACGCGATAGAGCGAACCGGGGCGATCCTGCAGGAAGATACGCAGCCGCGCGAGACGCCCCTGCCGCGCGAGATCGCGCAGCAGCACATTGGCGAGCAGCCGCGTGTCGATATTGCCGCCCGACAGAATGATGCCGACATTCTTGCCCGCGAACAATTCGCGGTTGTTCATTACCGCCGCAAGGCCCGCGGCGCCCGCGCCTTCCACCACGATCTTCTCGATCTGCAGCAGCAGCGCCAGCGCGGTTTCAATCGAGGCTTCATCCACCAGCACCAGATCGTCGAGCAATCCGGCCAGCGCTTGCGAAGTCAGGCTGCCGGGCTCGAACACGGCGATCCCTTCGGCCAGCGTATCCCCGCCGCAGGGCAGATTGGTGCCTTTGAGGCGATTGTACATCGAAGGGAACAATTCCGCTTCCACGCCGACAAGGCCGATGCCCGGCTTCATCGCGCGGGCCGTGACCCCCATGCCCGTGGCAAGCCCGCCGCCACCGATCGGGATCGCCAGAATATCGATTTCCGGCGCATCCTCCAGCATTTCGAGCGCAACCGTCCCCTGCCCGGCGGCGACCGTCAGATCGTCGAACGGGTGGATGAAAGTCAGCCCGAGTTCTTTTTCCAGCTTGCGCGCATGGGCATAGGCCTGATCGAAATTTTCACCTTCCTGCACGACCTTGCCGCCGACGCTTTCCGTCTGCATCACTTTCACATGCGGCGTGGTGCGGGGCATGACGATGGTCACCGGAACGCCCAGACGCGTGCCGTGATAGGAAAGCCCTTGCGAATGGTTGCCTGCCGACGCGGCGATCACACCGCGCGCGCGCTGTTCCTCGTCCAGCAGGAGCAACGCATTCAGCGCGCCGCGTTCCTTGTAAGCTGCAGTAAACTGGTGGTTTTCGAACTTCAGCCAAATGTTCGCGCCGGTAATGTCCGACAGCGTCTTGCTGTGGAGAGTGGGCGTGCGAATGATCGCGCCCTTGAGCCGCTGCGCGGCCGCGCGAACATCCTCTATCGTCAGGAGCGGGGCATTGCCGGCTGCCTGAAGCTGAACTGAGCTGTTTTCCATTGCCAGCGCGCACTAGACCAAACTGCCAGCCAGGGAAACCTTCATTGCAAGGCAGCCGCCACGCCGATGCAAAGGCTATGGTCGCATTCGCCGTTTGCTTCCCCGCAAAACACGCTACACAGCGCGCCATGTCTGACAGCAAACACATCGCCTTTCTGGGCCTTGGGGTCATGGGCGGCCCGATGGCGCGCCATCTTGCAAACGCGGGCCATACCGTCACCGGATACAACCGCACGGGTTCCCGCGCCGCAGCCTGGCGCGAAGCCATGAACGGCCAAGGCAGCGTGCGCACTGCCGCCACGCCAGCCGCTGCCGCGCAAGGCGCGCAAGTGCTGATTACCTGCGTCGGCAATGACGACGATCTCTCCCAAGTGCTGCGCGGACCGGACGGTGCGCTGGCGGCGCTCGCCCCCGGGGCATTGGTGATCGACCACACCACCGTTTCCGCCCGCATTGCCCGCGAACTGGCACAGGAATGCGAAGCGCGCGGGCTGCTGTTCGTGGATGCCCCGGTTTCGGGCGGGCAGGCAGGCGCGGAAAACGGCAAGCTGGCGATCATGTGCGGCGGCACCGATGCAGCCTTTGCCGCCGCGGAACCGATCATGCGCAGCTATGCCGCGCGGATCGTCCATATCGGCGGCCCCGGCGCCGGACAGACCGCCAAGATGGTCAACCAGATCTGCATCGGCGGCGTGCTGGCGGGCCTTTCCGAGGCGGTGCGCTTCGCCGGTGCGGCGGGGCTCGACATGGACCGGGTGCTGGAAGCGATCTCCGGCGGCGCGGCGCAAAGCTGGCAAATGGAAAACCGCTGGAAAACCATGG
The DNA here is from genome assembly GCA_964466155.1 of uncultured Caenibius sp. Taxonomy (GTDB): domain Bacteria; phylum Pseudomonadota; class Alphaproteobacteria; order Sphingomonadales; family Sphingomonadaceae; genus Caenibius. The sequence goes on from CAYXMY010000110.1 coordinate 4,804, forward strand.
CGAGCGACGAATTCGACTTCGGCTTCGCAATCGACTGGATGCGCAAAGATCTGGGCTACGCCATCGAAGAAGCGCAAGCGCTTGGCGTGTCCGCCCCCATCACCGCGCTGGTCGATCAATTCTATGGCGAAGTGCAGGCGATGGGCGGCGGCAGGCAGGATACCAGCGCGCTGATCCGCCGCTTGCCGAAAGGGCGCACATAATGAAGCTGCGTCTCACGATTCCGGTTCTTGCGCTTTCTCTTCTTACCCTTCCCACCCACGTTTTCGCCGATACGCTGCTCGACAATATCCATGGCGTCACGCTTGATGAAAACGGCAAGCAGGTCAGCTTTACCGGCCTCATTTTCGACCAGCACGGCACCGTCTTGCAAGTCCTGGGCAGCGGGGACAAACGCCCGAAGAAGATCGATTACCGCTTCGATGGCGCGGGCCGCTTCGTCATGCCGGGCATTGTCGATTCCAACGTATCGCTGATGAAGATCGGCTACGCCGCAATGACCGGCGGGCGCGATGGCCTGCCCCCGCCACGCCCGGAAGATCGCGACGTCGCCCTGCAGAAGGCACAGCGTCTCCTCGCCGCGCAAGGTATCACGGCTGTCGCCGACATGGGCACTTCCATCGACGATTGGCAGACCTATCGCCGCGCGGGGGACAAGAGCACGCTCTATATCCGCATCATGGCCTATGCCGGCACGGTGGAGGATATGACGCTGATCGGCGGCCCCGGCCCCAGTCCATGGCTCTACGCGGATCGTCTGCGCTTCAACGGACTCTATCTCAAGCCCGGCAAGGCTGGCGCACACGATCCGGCCATGCCCGCCGCCAACACGCCCGAGGCGACCCAGCTACGTAACCTGATGAGCCGCGCCGCGATGGACAATTTCCAGGTCGCCGTGGCGGCCACCAGCCCGGATGGGGTGGAGGATGTGCTCGACGCCATCGCGGAGTTGAAGCACACCTATCAAGGCGAACGCCGCTGGCGGCTGGAAAGCGTCAAGGCCATCGACGGCACGCTGACGGGCCGCGCGGCAGGCGACAAGGTTCTCGCCACTTTCCGCTTCGGCGGGCTGGAACAGGACATGGCCGGTGCCGGCCCCGCCGCCGCGCAGACCCAACCTTGGCAGAGCGTGCTGCAGGCGGGCATGAAACCGGTTTACGGCTCAGCAGCACGAGCCGCCCTGCCTACCCCCTTCGCCGATTTCGCGGTGGCGATCAGCCGTGAGAATGCAGCGGGCCAACCCGCTGGCGGCTGGTATCCGCAGGAAAAGCTGCCACGCGCAGCCGCGCTCGCCGCGTTCACCGCCAACGGCGCCTATGCCGGTTATGCGGAAGGGCATTTCGGCCGTCTGATGAAGGGTGAAAAGGCCGATTTCGTCATGGTGGACCGCGATCCCATGGCCGCTTCCCCCAACGATCTACGCGCGACGCGGGTGATCGAAACGTGGGTCGGCGGCGCCCGCATCTATGTCGCCGGGAGCGAGGAAACGCAGAAATTCCCGCAAGAGAAGATGCCGGGCTGGTAGCCCCCGGCTGATAGCCAAAGCAGCGCGCGCCAAGCGGCTCTATTCGGCCGCAGCGGTATCTCCCCCGCTATCTGCCCCGGTTTGCGCTTCGGCCTTGCGCGCGCGCCGTTCGCCCAGCCACATGAGCAGCATCGAGCCTTCGAACAGCAGCAGCAGCGGGATCGCCAGCATCAATTGCGAAATCACGTCCGGCGGGGTGATGACCGCCGCCACGATGAAGATCACCACGATCACGTAACGGCGCGCGGTGGCAAGCTGCGCCCGGGTCACGATCCCGGCCCGGTTCAACAGCAGCAACAGCACCGGCAGGAGGAAGCTGATCCCGAAGGCAAGGATGAACTGCATGACCAGATTGAGGTAATCGCCCGTCCCCGGCAGCGCTTCCAGCTTGAGACCGCCCGCACTGCCCTGGAACCCCAGGAACCAGTGGAACGCGGTGGGCATGACGACGAAATAAGCCAGCGATGCCCCCGCCACGAACAGGATCGGCGTCGCGAAAAGAAACGGCAGGAACGCCTTCTTTTCCTTGGCATAGAGGCCCGGCGCAGCAAAGGCCCAAAGCTGGTTGGCGATGATCGGAAAACTGACGAAGAACGCTGCGAACAGCGCAACTTTCACTTCCACGAAGAAGGCTTCGTACAGCTTGGTATAGATCAACCGCCCCTGCCCCGGCGGAAATGCCTCCGTCAGCGGGCGGACGAGAAAACCGAAAATATCCTGCGCATAATAGAGGCAAATGGCGAAGCTGATCCCCAGCGCGATCACACAACGCATCAGGCGGTTGCGCAGTTCGATCAGATGATCGAGCAGCGGCGCCTGCGTTTCGTCGATATCCTTGACATTGAATGGCATGGTTCAGGGCTCGTGGCGGGTGACAGGGCCGCCCAGCGGCAATTGCGGTTCGTCGGTGGCGGGTTCGTCCGGCGGCGGATTTTCCCCCGTAACCGCACGCATCATTTGCGCCACGCGTGCTTCGGCCGACACGCCTTCGGCCGCGTGATCCGCGTTCGGTTGCGGTTCTGCACCCTTCTGTTCATCGGGATGATCGGCCATGATCCGCTCGTTCTGTTCGCGCCATTTGCGTTCCATCTCTTCCATTTCCGCCTCGCGGATCATGGTTTCGATACCCGCGCGAAAATGGCCTGAGATACGGCGGATTTTTGCCACCCACCGCCCCGCCGTGCGCAGAGCAAGCGGCATATCCTTGGGGCCGATCACGACAATCGCCACCACGGCGATCAACAACAATTCGGACGCGCCGATATCGAACATGGCGCTTAACTCTCAATCAATTGCCGGTCGGCTTGGCCGACTTGCCTGGGGAAACATCGGGCTGCTCAAGGCCGGAGCCGGCAGCGGCGTGGGGGGCCGATATCGCATTCTTCCCTTTCATGCCATTTCTCAAATCTTTGATGCCCTTGCCGAAATCGCCCATCGTCCCCGCAATGCGTCCGCGCCCGAACAGCACGAGGATAACAAACGCAACCATCAGCAAGTGCCAGACACTCAATCCCATCGCACTTCTCTCAGATCATGCCTGAACGACTATAGGCGCTTTGGCCGGGCGGCGCCAGTCAACCCGCTTCGCCCGGATGGGCTTCCCCGGCGATTTCGCCGCCCGTATCGCTCCCCTCGCTTGCATCGGGTTCAACGTCCGGCGCGCTTTCGGTATCGCTGCCGAGCAGACCTTCCAGCGCTTCCTCCAGCGGATCGAGCAGCCCTGCCGCGCGCAATTCGTCGATCCCCGGCAGATCGCGGCGGGAAGACAGGCCGAAATGCGCCAGAAAATCGGGCGTGGTGACATAGATAACCGGGCGTCCCGGCACTTCGCGGCGCCCCGCCACGCGCACCCAGCCCGCTTCCAGCAGCACGTCCAGCGTGCCCTTGGCGGTCTGCACCCCGCGGATCGATTCGATTTCCGCCCGGCTGACCGGTTCATGATAAGCAACTATGGCCAGCACCTCGGTCGCCGCGCGGGAGAGGCGCCGGACATGCTCCCGTTCCCGCCGGAGAAGATGGGCCAGATCGGGCGCGGTCTGGAAATGCCAGCGCTTGCCCCGCTCCACCAGATGGACGCCGCGCCCATCGTAATGCGCCGCCAGTTCGCGCAAGGCATCCCGCACATCCGCCCCGCCGAGATGGTTTGATAAGGCATCCACACTCATCGGTTCTTCGGCGGCGAACAGGGTCGCTTCCACCGCGCGGAGCAGGTCGTCCGGTTCTTCACTCATGCGACCACCCGCCGCAAGCGCAGCGGCCCGAAGGTTTCGTCCTGCGCGATTTCCGCCCGCCCGGTGCGCACCAGTTCCAGCGCGGCCAGGAAGCTGGACGCCAGCGCGGACCGGCGAAGGCGCGGATCGGCATGGGCGGGCAGGAATTCCTCCAGCCGCATCCAGTCCAGCGTCATCCCCAACATGGACGAAACGCGGTTGA
>CAYXMY010000111.1:0-8581 GCA_964466155.1 uncultured Caenibius sp.
GCCCACCGCCGCCGGGAGACCGGGTTCGGGCGCAAGGCGATAGCCGACCGAACCCACCGCGCATGCGCCCAACCGGGCCAGGCGGCTGCACAGCCGTTCATGGCTGTCGATCCCGCAGGCGATGTAACCGCCACCGTGGTAGAACACGACGACCGACTCCGCCCCGCCCGCTTCTTCCCGCCGGTAAATCCGTGCGGGCACGCCGCCCGCATCGACATCCTGCATCGCCACCCGATCCGCCGGATCGGCGGGCTGCACCATCTGCGCGCTATAGGCGCGAAATTCCTGCGCCGTGAGCCCCTGCATCGACGGCATATTGGCATTCATGAAAGCAAGGATACCGGCGGAGGTTTCGTTAAGCGGCATGGGGCATTTCCTGTGTGTGAAGGGTCGAAAGGCCGGGCGTGCCCTCCTTCGTCATTCCCGCAGAAAGGGGAATGACGAGAAGTTAGGATCAGCGCCCCGGCTTGATCTCAGGCCACTTTCGCCTTGGCTTCCTTTTCGCGGAAATAGGGGATGATCGTTTCGCCCAGATGGCGAAGCGTTTCCATGATCGCCTCGTGCGGGACGGTGCCCATCTGCATCAGCATCAGGCATTCGTCGGCGCCCGCCGCTTCCAGCCGTTCGAGATAGGCGATGGCGTCCTGCGGCGTGCCATAGGCGTGATCGACATTGTACATATCGGTCGCCGCCGGGGTCACCGGAATCTTCGCTTCGTGGAGATAGGCGACCAGCGCTTCTTCTTCCTGCTTCACTTCGGCAACGTGGCGGTCTGCGTCCAGATCGTCCACGTGAATGTCGGGCTTGCCGCCGCCGCCATACCAGTGGTGGATCGCCTGGGCGAAGAACCGCTGCCCGCGCAGGCCGATGCGGCGTGCCTTTTCCCGGTCATCGCCGACGATAATCGGGCAGCCGACCGCGAGGTATTCGTTGGGGAAATACCCCACCTGATCGGCCGGATCGCGATTGGCGAACGCTTCACGGTAGATGCGGTTGAGTTCAGCCGTTTCTTCCGGCGAACTGAACCCCAGCACCATGCCGCCCAGCCCGCGCGAACCGGCGACCTTGAGCGATTCCGCCCGCGTCGCCGCCATGAACATTGGCGGATGCGGGTCCTGATAGGGCTTGGGGTGAATCGGGCGGCGCGGGATCTTGATGTATTTCCCGTCATGCTCGATCTCGTCCTCCACCATGATCTTGGGGATGAGATACATGCTCTCGTCGATCATCGGCTGCAATTCGGCGAGGCTGTAGCCGAACGTGCCCGCTTCCTGCTCCGTCCCGCCCTTGCCAATGCCGAAATTGACCCGCCCGCGCGAAAGAATGTCCAGCGTGGCCACGCGTTCGGCCACTTTCACCGGGTGGTTCATCATCGGCGGCAGGCAGACGACGCCATGGCCGATGCGAATGCGGCTGGTCTTGCCCGCCACGAAGGCCAGGAAGCTTTCCGGCGCGGACATGTGGGCATACTGGGTCAGCGCGTGGTGTTCGACCGCCCAGACCCCATCCAGTCCCATTTCCTCGGCATAGACGGCCTGTTCGACCGCTTCGAAAAAAGTGCGTTGTTCGGATTCGCGCGAGGTATCCACCATCTGCGCTTCAAAGCAGATCGAAAACTTCATACGGACCGCTCCCAGTGTTGTTTATAGCGTTTTTATATCATGCTATAAATACGAGTCAATTGAGCTGCCGGACGGAAAACCGGCGAAAAAGCGTGGGGGACAAGCGCATGAAGACCCGGAACCATTCCGGTGCGGAACGGCGGAAGCAGGCGATTCTGGCCGCCGCGCGGGCGATGCTGAACCGCGAACCGCTGTCCATGCGCCGCCTGGCGGAAGCTGCCGGGGTCAGCCAGGCGACGCCTTACAACCTGTTCGGCAGCAAGCGGCAGATCTTCGTGGAGCTTTATGCGCTGCAACGCGGGGAACTAGGCGAACGGCTGGCGGCGAGTAAGCAGCCCCACGGCTTCGCGCGGATGCTCCACGCCATCCACCTGTTCGGGCAGGAACTGGACGCCGAACCGGCGTTTTTCCGCGCGATGATGGCGATGATCTACGCTAGCCCCGACGATGCCCCGCCCACAGAGGCAATCGAACCCGGCGCGGCCTTCTGGCTCGATCTGGTCCACGGCCTCCGGACGGAAGGGCTGATCGCCGCCACCGTCAATCCCGATGCCTTCACCGCCAATTTCGTCTATCTGCTGAGCGGGGCGACAATCGACTGGGTCAACCACCGCGTCAGCGTGCGGCAATGGGAAACCATGGTCGGCTACGGCCTGACACTGGCCACTCTGGCCGTGGCGACGCCCGCCATCCACGCCGAACTCACCGAACGGATGGCGCGTTACGAAAGCGAACTGGCTGCTTTCCGGCTCGCCTGACCATCGTGCCCACCGGTCAGACCGGCGGTTCGCCCACGCGGAATTGCAGCAGTTCGAGCAGCAGCGGATCACCCGGCCGTTCGAAATAGGCATAGGCGGTGTCGGGCGACATACGATCGAACCACACGGTTTCGAAGCCCACCGAGTGCAGTTTGTCCTGCCAGTATTCGAAATCGTCAATTCGGAAACGCAGATGGTGCATGCCTTCCCGTCCGCGTTCGAGACAATCGCGGTGGGGCGTTTCGCCCGAGACATATTCGATCAGTTCGATTTCGAGATCGCCGATCCGCCCGAAAGCGAATTTGAGAGCGTAGGACGTATGCGCCGCACCGCGATAGGAAGCCGTCTGCGGGCCGAAATCGACCTTGCGAAAAGGGCCGAACAGCGGATCGTACAGGGCAATCGCCTCATCGAGATCGCGCACCACAAAGCCGACCTGATCGGGTTGCGGCAGGCCCAGTTGCGCCGCCAGTTGCCGCCCTTCGGCTGCCAGTTCCACCATTACATTCTCTCCCGTTCGTGCCTGTTCCGCCTGTCCCGTTTCAGCTTTCGAACGGGCGGATGAATTCCTTGGCGAACTTTTCCATCACCCGCTTCTTGTCGTCGAGCGAGGAATGCAGGCCCAGCGAAAAGTAGAAGGGATAGCTGATGCCCGCCGTCATCCCCTGTTCGTGGAGGCGCTTGAACGTGTCGAGGTCGGGCGGTGTGCTGAGCCCGATCAGGGTTTCGAACGGCAGATGCGAACGGCTCGCTTCTTCGCGCAGACGTTTGAATTCCGCCAGAATGCCCGGAACTTCCTCAGGGGTGTTGCCCGCCCCGATCCAGCCATCGCCGCGCACGGCAGCACGCTTCAACGCCGGGGCGGAAGCCCCGCCGAGGAAGATCGGCACCTGCTGCGTCGGCTCCGGCGCGATCTGCACTTTGGGGAAATCGTAGAATTCCCCGTGGTGTTCCACCATGCCGCCGTCCCAGAACTTGCGCAGCACATCGATCATCTCGTCGGTGCGGCGGGCGCGGGTGCGGAAATCGACGCCATAGATATCGAATTCATCCTTCATCCATCCCAGCCCCGCACCGAGGATGAAGCGGTTGTCGCTCATCAGCGCGAGCGTGCCGGTGGCCTTGGCCAGTTCGAACACGTTACGCAGCGGCAGGACATAGATCGAGGTGGAGAACTTGATCCGCTTGGTCACCGCCGCCATCGCGGCAATCGTCACCCAGCAATCGGGATAGGGCCAGTCCGGACTCATCATCGCCTTGCCATCGGGCGAATAGGGATACTGGGCGTGAACATGTTCGGGATAGATCGCGTGATCCGAATTCATCACCCCTTCGAAACCCAGTTCCTCGGCAAACTGGGCCAGTGGAATCAGTTGATCGACTTCGATCCAGTTCACCATCTGCCAGAATTTCATAACGGCATGCGTCTCCCGCGTTTCTCGCTCTGCGGCCCACAGCTTAGAGCGAAATCGCGCCCTGTCACGCGCCAATCGCCCCCCAATTGCCAGGTTGGGGCGATGATCCTTTGACAGCATGTGAGGGGTAGGTAACACTCCAAGCAGACCGATAAGCCACGATGCTCCGGTACGCATAACGAACGGCGAAAGCGCCGTTCGATGGGAGGATGAAGGACAGTGGCAGAGGCCATTACGATTGACGATTTGCTCGCCCCCCGGCTGAGCGACATTCAGGCGAATCTGCTGGCTTTCGGCGATGCCAATCCGCTGGCGCTGACCGAACAGGCGGTGCTAGACGCCGCCCGCGCCCGCACCGGGCTGCACGATTTCGGGCCGGACGATTTTCGCGAACGGCTGAACCTGCTGCTGGACGAATGGAACGGCGATCCGGCCATGACCCATCTCTGGCGGATGACGCTGTTCGGCTATGCCACGCGCTATGCCGCCAACCGGCTGCTGATCCACGACACTTTGCAGCGCCACCCCGAAATCCATGATGAAGTAATCGACCGGCCCATCGTCATCGCCGGGCTGCCGCGTTCGGGCACCACCCACCTGGTCAACCTGATCGCGGCAGACACGCGCCTGCAATCGCTGCCGCTGTGGGAAAGCTACGAACCCGTGCCGCTGCCGGGTGAGGCCATGCTGCCCGGCGGTGTCGATCCGCGCTATCAGCGCTGCGCCGACGCCTGGGCGCAATCGCAACGCTCATCCCCCCTGATCGCGGCGATGCATCCGATGCAGCCCGATCATATCCACGAAGAACTGGAACTGATGGGGCCGGATTTCGCTTCCTACAATTTCGAATGGATCGGGCGGGTGCCGCGCTGGCGCGATCACTACTACGCCACCGACCAGACCCCGCATTATGCGTACATGAAAACGGTGCTCAAGCTGCTGCAGTGGCAGCGCGGGAAGCGGAGCGGCGGGGAGCACGGGCGGCAACGCTGGGTGCTCAAATGCCCGCAGCATCTCGAACAGTTGCCGGTGCTGAAAGCGACGTTCCCCGATGCGACGGTGGCGATCACGCACCGCGATCCAGTGGCGGTGATCCAGTCCGCCGTCACCATGCAGGCCTATTCCTCGCGCATGCAGCGCACCGAAGTCGATGCTCCATGGCTGATCGATTATTGGACCGACCGGGTGGAGCATCTGTTGCGCGGCTGCATGGCCGACCGTGGGATGTGGCCGGAAGCGCAAAGTATCGACGTGCCGTTCCACGAATTCATGGCCGACGATATCGCCATGGTCGCCCGCATCATGGACAAGGCGCAGATGCCGCTGACCGACCGGGCACGCGGCGAAATCGCGGCCCACATGGAAGCCCATCCGCGCGGCAAGGAAGGCCGCCTGATCTACAATCTCAAGCGCGATTTCGGCGTCGATCCCGATGCCCTGCGCGCACGCTTCCAGTTCTATTTCGACGCCTTCCCGGTGAAGGCGGAACGCGCCTAAACGGCGCCTCAACACAGCGAGAAACCGATATGAGAGAGCCGATCTACAAAAGCCGCCGCGTGGGGCCCGCCGCCGCCGAATTTGACCGGAACTGCGGGCGGGTCAACGATTTCATCGTGATGTCGGAAGGCAATTCCAACGTCTATCTGATCGAAACCCCGGAAGGCGGCATTCTGCTTAACACCGGCATGGGCTTCGAAGCGCCCGTCCACCGGCACAATCTGGCGCAGTTTTCCGATGTGCCGTTCCGCTACGTCATCACGACGCAGGGGCATGTCGATCATCTGGGCGGCGTGCAGTATTTCCGTGATCTCCATCCGGGGCTGACTTATATCGCGCAGGCGGGCAATGCGGAGCATCAGGCTTATGACGCGCGGTTGCAGACGTTCCGCTCCGCCCGTTCGGCCTTCCGCTTCCAGGACGAATTCAAGGAAGTGTTCAAGCGCTACGCGCAGGCGGGCTACACCCAGATCAACCCGCAGGATCAGCCGACGCCCGATGTGACTTTCGCAGATCGCCACGAATTCTCTCTGGGCGGTCTCGATGTGGTGCTGATCGCGGTGCCGGGGGCGGAAACGAACGATTCCCTCGTGGTCTGGCTGCCGCAGCACAAGATCGTCTTCACCGGCAATCTGTTCGGCTGCCCGTTCGGCCATTTCCCCAATCTCGTCACCATTCGCGGGGACCGCTATCGCGATGCGCTGACCTGCGCCGCCGCGGCGCAAGTGGTGATGGACCTGAAACCCGAACTGCTGGTCTATGGCCATCATGAGCAGGTCGTCGGCGCGGAGGTGATCCAAGCCGAACTCACCGCCTATCGCGATGCGATCCATCACGTGCACGATGAAGTCGTCAAAGGGATGAACGCGGGCAAGGATCTGACGACGCTGCAGAACGAAATCAGCCTGCCCCCGGCCTGCGAAGTGGGACAGGGCTACGGCAAGCTGATCTGGAGCATCCGGGCCATCTGGGAAAACTACGCCGGGTGGTTCAAGCATGAATCGACCACAGAACTCTACGCCGTGCCCCAGCGCGAAGTGCATGCCGATCTCGTCGAACTGGCAGGCGGCGCGGATGCACTGATCGCCCGGGCGCAAGCGAAGGCGGATGCGGGGGAATACGAGAAGGCGCTGCACCTGCTCGATATCGTGCTGAATGCCGAACCGCAAAACGCGGCTGCCCGCGCGCTGACGATCACGGTGCACGAAACGCTGCTGGAAGCCGCGAAAACGGAGCATGTGACCGGCAATTTCTGGCTGGTCGGCTGGCTGCAGAACCAGCTCAAGCGCCTGAAGGCCGACACTGCAGGCTGAGCAACCCCGTCAGTTTCGGCGGCGGATCATGCGTCGTCGAAACTGAACGGGCTGAGCGCGCGGCGGTATTCGTCGGACAGGATATCGCGGCCCACCGGCGGCACGGCGCGCGCGGCGCAATCGGCGCGGTTGCATAGGCGGCAGGTTACGCCAATGGGCGTGGCCGCCACTTCCCGCGGGTCCACGCCTTGCGCATAGACGAGGTGCGGCGCGTGCTCCGCCGCGCAGGCCAAGGCGATGGCGCGGGTGACCACCGCCTGCTCATGGCGGCCCCCGCCCGCCCTGACCGCGCGGGCGATGGAGAAAAACCGTTGCCCATCGGGCAGTTCGAGGAACTGGGTGACGATTTCACCCGGCGTCCCGAACACCGAATGGACGCTCCACAGGGGGCAGCCACCGCCATGCGCGGCGAACGGGAAGCCCGCGCCATCCAGCCGCTTGGAGACATTGCCCGCCTGATCGACCCGGATGAAGAAGAACGGAATCCGCGCCATGCCCGGCTTGTTGAGCGTGGTGAGGCGGTGCGCCACCTGCTCGAAACTCGTGCCGAACAAACGGCTTAGCACCTCGATATCGTAACCGCGCGCCTCAACCGCCCGTGCAAAGCGCTCGTAAGGCATAAGCAACGCCGCCGCACCGTAGGAAGCCAGCGCCCGGCGCACGAGATTGGCGGCGGTCGGGCTGGCAAACGCCTCCTCCTTCATGATCGCACCGATATCGCGCCCCATCATGATGTAGGCGATGTGGGTGGCAATCTGGAAATTGCGGCTGGCGCCATCCAGCGTATCGTTGACCAGCAATTGCTGGTTGTGGCGGTCGAACCGGCGTAGCGCATCGGCCATGACGTGGGGCGGGAGGGAGCGCACGCGGATACCCTGCACTGCCTCCAGCCATTGCGCAGGCCCTCCCTTTTGCGCGATCTCCGCCGCCAGCGTTTCCGCCTTGGTATCGAGCGTGGGGAAGTAGTTGCGCCGCGCGGCGGCGAAGCGGCGCGCCTCCGTCACCGGATCGTGGGCCGATGCCCCACCGGGCGCCTCGCGCTGTTCGGCCAGCGCCTGCTGTTCCCGCGTATAGGCACCGTGGAGCCGCAGCAGCGCCTCACTCACTCCGGGGAAGCTCGTGGCAAGATCGGCCACTTCCAGCGCGGGCAGATCGATATCGGCAAAGATCGGATCGCGCAGCACATCGCCGATCCGCCTGGCGTAATCGGCCTGATCCTCCCCGGCGAAATCCGCCAGATCGAGCGTATAGCTTTTCGCCAGCCGCAGCAGGAGGTCCGCCGTCAAAGGCCGCTGGTTGCGTTCGAGCAGCGCGACATAGCTGGGCGAAATGGCGAGATCATGCGCCATCGCCTGCTGGGTCAGCCCCAGTTCGCGGCGCAACCGGCGCAAGCGCGGACCAAGATAGAGCGGGCGGGATTCAGTCATACAGGCATTTTGTCATGACAAGACAACTTTACAAGGAAAAGTTGTAAAGACTTACAACCCGACTTCGCAACGCCTTTCCCGCCCGCCCCTTTCCCGTCATCCCACACCTGTGACCGCCACCCGCCCAGCGGCAGCGGATCGAACCAATCGAGGTACACGCCATGATGACATACCAGCAGACCATCGCCGAAGCAGGCAACCAGATCGCCCGCTTCCCGACCACCTGGAACGGGATCGAAGCGGAAGCCGTGGCCCGCATGCGCTTGCAGAACCGCTTCCGCACAGGGCTCGACATCGCCCGCTACACCGCGCGGATCATGCGCGAGGATATGGCGGCCTACGATGCGGACCCGGCCGCCTATACCCAGTCACTCGGCTGCTGGCATGGCTTCATCGGCCAACAGAAGATGATTTCCATCAAGAAACATTTCGGCAGCACTAAGGGCCGGTATCTCTACCTCTCCGGCTGGATGGTTGCCGCGCTGCGCAGCGAATTCGGCCCGCTGCCCGACCAGTCGATGCACGAAAAGACCAGCGTTCCCGCGCTGA
>CAYXMY010000112.1:0-8454 GCA_964466155.1 uncultured Caenibius sp.
CTGTTCCTTGTTCGATTGTATATGCATAGGGTATAGGGGGATACCCTATATTTCTGATAATGCCAATCGTCCGTTGCGGCGGCGCGTTGACGGAAAAGGGCCGGAGGAGAGGAAAAGAGTCAGGCGGTGCGCGGCCCGAACAGGATGATCGCCGCACCGCCCAGACAGATGGCGCCGCCGACGATATCCCAGCGATCCGGCCGGGCGCCTTCGACCAGCCACAACCACGCGATGGCGGAAACGATATAGACCCCGCCATAAGCCGCATAAGCGCGCCCGGCATGGTCCGTGTCGACCAGAGTCAGGAGATAGGAGAACAGGGCGAGGGAGAGCATGCCGGGAACGAGCCAAAGCGGCGACTTGTCCATCCGCAGCCAGGCCCAGAATGCGAAGCATCCCGCGATTTCGGCAAGGGCAGCACCGATATAGGCGAAGGCGGTCATCCCCACGCTGTCGCAGCTATTGGCGCTGTCCGCAACGGCCGGAGTCTGCTTTCGCGGACGGAAAACTTTCCTACACAGGCAAATTCTGTCTTAACCTGCCGGATGACACACCGCGCCGCCCGCAAGCCTCGCCGTTCCTCTCCCCGGTCTCATCGCTGGCCCGCTTACAAGCGGGTGCCGCAATTCGTGCCCGTGCCGCTGCGCACCCGGCGCGATGGATGGACGGCGGAGCGGCAGGGGCGGTTCATCGGATTGCTGGCGGAGACGGGTTCGGTGGCCGAAGCGGCGGGCCGGGTGGGGCTTTCGCGGGAGACGGCCTATCGGCTGCGGCGCAAACCGGGGGCGGAAAGTTTCGCCGCCGCGTGGGATGCGGTGCTGGCCATGCGGGCGGGCCGGACAGTGCCCCGGCGGAAGGTCACACTGGACGAATTGCCAGCCCTTGCCTTCGACGGTGCGATCCGGGTGCGGATGATGGGCGGGCGGTTTGCACTGGCGGCGCGCCAGCCCAGCAATACCGCGCTGTTGCGGCTTATGTCCGTTTGCGAGCGATCGCTGCGCAGGGGCGTACGGGAGCGCTGGCCATGAGCGCCGGAGCGCAAAAGGCGGCTGTGCTTTCAGGCCGTTCTACGTCAACCTGCCGCGCCGATTTTCGCCCCGTCACACGCCTTCGAACGAGTATCCTGCGGAGCGGACGGTACGGATCGGATCGGGGGCGTTCTCGATCTCGATGGCCTTGCGCAGCCGCCGGATATGCACATCCACCGTGCGTTCCTCGATCTCGCTGCCGGTGCCCCATACGGCATCGAGCAATTGCCCGCGGGAGAACACGCGGCCGGGGTGCTCCATGAAGAATTGCAGCAGGCGGTACTCGGTCGGCCCCAGCGCCAGCCTTGCGCCTTGCCGCTCCACCCGGTGCGCCACCGGATCGAGAGTCATGTCGCCGACCGCCACCGTTTCCCCGGCCAGCGCCGGACGCAACCGCCGCAAGACGGCCGCCACTCGCGCTTGCAATTCGCGGGGGGAGAAGGGTTTGGTCATGTAATCGTCGGCCCCGGTATCGAGGCCGCGGATGCGATCGTCCTCCGCGCCGCGCGCGGTCAGCATGATGATGGGGACGTTGGCGGTGGCCTTGTCGCGCCGTAACCGGCGGCAGACTTCGATGCCGCTGGTCCCCTCGATCATCCAGTCGAGGATGATGAGATCGGGCACCTCCTCGGCGGCGAGCACCAGGGCTTCGTCGCCATCCCCGGTCATGCGGACGTGATAGCCTTCGTTCCTGAAGCGGAATTCGAGCAATTCGGCGAGTGCGGTGTCGTCTTCGACAAGCAGGAGTTTGGGTTTGGTCATCGGTCTGCTGCCCTCACACCACAGGATTGTTGCAGTATCGTGACAATCCTGTGGTGTGTAAACGCAGGTGGCCTAGTTGTCCGACCGGTCCGGGGGATATGTGCCGGTAGAGGCATAATGGACCATTTCGGCGACATTGGTCACATGGTCGCCGATCCGTTCCAGATTGCGGGCAACGAACAACATCTGCGCGGCGCTGCTGATCGTCGCCGGATTTTCCATCATGAACGACACCAGATTGCGGAACAGGCTGTCATAGAAGCCGTCCATCTTGCGGTCGCGGGCGATGAGTTCCTTGGCCAGATTCCCATCGCGCGCGGCATAGGCGGTGAGCACATCGTGCACCATTTCACCGGCGAGTTCGCCCATCGCCGGCAGCAGAGTGAGCGGTTCGAACAGCTTGCGCCGTTCGATCTTGCCCACGCGCTTGGCGATGTTCTTGGCATAATCGCCGATCCGTTCGAGCATGCCCGAAATCTTGAGCGCGGCGATCACTTCGCGCAGATCGTCCGCCATCGGTGCGCGCAGCGCGATGATCCGCACGGCGAGCTTGTCGACTTCGATTTCGAGCGCGTCGATCTTCTTGTCGCGAACCACAACCGCGTCGGCCAGTTCCTGATCGCTCTTGATCAGGGCGTCCATCGCCTCGTGCACCGCGACTTCGGCCAGCCCGCCCATTTCCGCGATCAGACCGCGGATGCGCGTGATGTCCTCGTCAAACGCCTTGACTGTGTGATCTGCCATCAGCCGTACCGTCCTGTAATGTAATCCTTGGTGCGCTCTTCGCGCGGATTGGTGAAGATGTCGGATGTCACGCCGTATTCCACCATCTTGCCGAGGTGGAAGAAAGCGGTGCGCTGCGAAACGCGGGCGGCCTGCTGCATCGAGTGCGTGACGATGACGATGGCGTAGCGGCCGCGCAATTCGTCGATCAGTTCCTCGATCCGGGCCGTTGCGATGGGGTCGAGAGCCGAGCAGGGTTCGTCCATCAGGATCACTTCGGGATCGACGGCAATCGCCCGGGCAATGCACAGGCGTTGCTGTTGCCCGCCGGACAGGGCGGTGCCGCTGTCGTTCAGGCGATCCTTCACTTCGTCCCACAGACCCGCGCGGCGAAGCGATTTTTCGACGATCCCGTCGAGTTCCGATTTGCTTTCGGCCAGGCCGTGAATGCGCGGGCCGTAAGCGATGTTCTCGAAAATCGATTTCGGGAACGGGTTGGGTTTCTGGAACACCATCCCGACACGGGCGCGCAGCTGCACCACGTCCATGGCGTGGATATCCTCGCCATCGAGGTGAATGTCGCCGGTGACTTTGGCCGCGGCAATCGTGTCGTTCATCCGGTTCAGCGAGCGCAGGAAAGTGGACTTGCCACACCCCGACGGGCCGATAAAAGCGGTGACGTATTTGGTCTGGATATCGATCGAAACGTCGTCCAGCGCTTTCTTCTCCCCATAATAGACGCACACGTTGCGTGCGCTCATCTTGGGGGTCAGATCGCTGTTGGGCTCAGCGAATTCGACAGTCGGAACCATCGAATCAAGGGAAGGTTGATTGCTCACCATTTTTTCTCGAACCGGTTGCGGAGGTAGATGGCCAGCCCGTTCATAACGAGCAGGAAGATCAGCAGGATGATGATCGCGGCGGATGTCCGTTCGACAAAACCGCGATCGATTTCGTCCGACCACAGAAAGATCTGCACGGGCAGCACCGTGGCGGGCGAAGTGAAACCATCTGGCGGCGTGGCGACGAAGGCGCGCATCCCGATCATCAGCAGCGGCGCGGTTTCGCCCAGGGCGCGGGCCATGCCGATGATGGTGCCGGTCATGATGCCGGGCAGAGCCAGGGGCAGAACGTGGTGGAACACCACCTGTATCGGCGATGCGCCGATGGCCAGCGCGCCATCGCGGATGGAGGGGGGCACGGCCTTGATCGCATTGCGGCCCGAAATCACGATGACCGGCATGGTCATCAGAGCCAGGGTCATCCCGCCGATCAGCGGAGCCGAACGGTAGTAGGGAAATATCCACAGGAACACCGCGAGCCCCAGCAGACCGAAGATGATCGAAGGCACAGCCGCAAGGTTGTTGATCGAAACTTCGATGAGATCGGTCCAGCGGTTCTTCGGCGCATATTCTTCAAGGTAGAGCGCTGCCAGCACGCCGATGGGGAAAGCCAGCACCAGAGTGACCAGCATCGTCAGGATCGAACCCTTGAGAGCCCCCCAGATGCCGACAACCTGCGGATCGGTGGCGTCCGAGCGGGTCAGGAAGCCCGGATCGAACCGGCGTTCCAGCACGCCCTTGGCATGCAGTTGCTGCGCCAGGGGCCGCAATTCCTCACGGCCTTCGCCACGAAGTGCCGCCGCGAGCGTGTTGTTCGCGGGCAACTGGAAAGTCTTCTCGCCCTGGAGCAGCGCGGGATCGTCGATAATCGCCTTGGCGACTTCGCGCCATGCATCGCCGCCCAGTTGCGTGGCCCCTTCGGCGCCGAGCGATTTCTGCGCCGCGGTGTCGACTAGCATCGGCAGACCAGCGGTTTCGAGCGTCTGGATGGCGTCATGCCCTTCGAGCTGCTTGGCATCGATGGTCAGCCCGGCGCTGCGGAAATCGACCGGAACGGTCAATTCCGCGCGCTGGAAGCCGCCGATGCCATTCATGGTCATGCTGACCAGCAGAATGGCGAGGACGACGACCGAGAACACGATTGCGCCAAGGCCGAGGAACTTGAAGCGCTTTTCAGCAGCGTAGCGCTTCCTGATCCGCGCCTCCAAACGGGCGGTGCGGTTGGGGAGGGTTGCCTCACTCATAAGCTTCGCGGAACCGTTTTACGACGCGCAGGGCGATGAAGTTAAGCCCCAGCGTGACGAGGAAAAGGACGAAACCCAGCGCGAAGGCGCTGAGAGTCGCGGGATGGTCGAAACTGCCTTCGCCGGTCAGCATGGCGACGATCTGGAATGTTACCGTCGTCATCGCTTCGAGCGGGTTGGCGGTCAGGTTTGCGGCGGCCCCGGCGGCCATGACCACGATCATGGTTTCGCCGATGGCGCGGCTGATGGCGAGCATGACACCGGCCACGATACCGGGCAGCGCGGCAGGCACCAGCACCCGCTTGATGGTTTCCGAAGTGGTTGCCCCCATTGCGAGGCTACCGTCGCGCATGGCCTGCGGAACGGCGGCAATCGAATCGTCCGCCATCGAGGAAACGAACGGGATGATCATCACGCCCATCACCACACCGGCGGCAAGGGCGCTTTCGCTCGACGCCCCCGATATGCCGAGGGAAATCGCCACGTCCCGCACTGCCGGGGCCACCGTCAGCGCGGCGAAGTAGCCGTAAACCACCGTGGGCACGCCAGCGAGGATTTCCAGCGCGGGCTTGAGCCAAGTGCGCCAGACAGGGCTGGCATATTGGGTGAGATAGATCGCGCTCATCAGGCCCAGCGGGATCGCCACGATCATCGCGATGATGGCGCCGATGAAGATCGTTCCCCAGAAGAGCGGGATGGCGCCGTAGCGGGATGGGTCGGCCGTCGCGCTCATCGGATCGGGAGCCCAGTGGGTGCCGAACAGGAAATCGATGGGGGAAACCATGCCGAAGAAGCGGATGGTTTCGAAGGTCAGCGAAACGAGTATGCCCAGCGTCGTCAGGATCGCCACCAGCGAGGCCAGCAGCAAGAGGCCCATGACGACCCGTTCCACCTTGGTCCGCGCGGCGAAGTCCGGCTTGAGGCGCAGGAAGCCCCAGCCACCGCCAACGAAAGCGATCACGAGCGTGACCAGCATGCCGATCATGCGCGTCTGGCCGATTGCTTCGCGATAAGGTTCGACCAGCCCGTGGGCTTGCTCGTTGAACACTCCTTGCGCATCGCCCATCGCCACGGCTGCCGCCTCGTTCAGGATCGTGTTGCGCAGGAAACCGAATTCGGGGAGGTGAGCCGCCGCAGGCGAGGCGAGGACCGATTGGGTGACGAGTTGCGGGGCGATGAAGCTCCACGCAATGATGAAGACGATCGCCGGGATGATGACCCACAGCGCAACATACCAGGCGTGATAGCTGGGTAGGGCCGCGAGGCCCCCACGCCCGGCTGCGCGCTTGAAGCTATAAGCCCTGGCCCGGGCCGCCAACCATCCGGCGAGACCCAGCCCGAGAGCAAGAAGCAACAGAATGGTTGGCGACATGTCAGGTCGAGCCTTTACTTGAGATCGTCGCCAGTCATCGGCGTGAGCTTGGCGATCACGTCGGTACTCTTGGCGATGACCGCGTCAGGAGAAGCAACAAGGCCGATCTTGGCGAGCGGGCCGCCCTTGCCCCACATCTTCGGCCATACGCTGAGGTATTCCTTCAGCCCCGGAATAGCGTCCAGGTGGGCTTTCTTGACATAGATGTAGAGCGGACGAGCGCCAGGATAGGCGAAGCTCGAGATGTTGGCGTAAGTCGGCGTGACCCCGTTGATGGTCAGGCCCTTGATCTTGTCGGCGTTCTCTTCGAGGTAGCTGTAACCGAAGATGCCGAGCGCCTTGGGATTGGCTTCGATCTTCTGGACGATCAGGTTGTCGTTCTCACCCGCATCGACATAGCCGCCATCGCTCCGGATTTCGGTGCAGATCTGCTTGAACTTGTCTTCGTCCGTATCCTTCAGCGCCTTGGTGGCAGCGTCGGTCTTGCAACCGGCCTCCATAATCAGTTCCTTCAGCGCGTCGCGCGTGCCTGAGGTGGACGGTGGGCCGTAAACGAGGATCGGGGCGTCGGGCAACGAAGGATCGACATCCTTCCAGGTCTTGGCGGTCTGCTCCTTGCCGAACGGCTTGGCGGCCAGCGCCTTGTAAATGATTGCGGGCGTCAGGTTCATCGCAATCCCGTTCTTGGAAGAAGCGAGCGCGATCCCGTCAAGGCCGACCTGCACTTCGAGAATGTCCTTCACACCATTGGCCTGGCATTCTTCGAATTCGGATTTCTTTATCCGGCGCGATGCATCCTCGATATCCGGATGCTGCGGGCCGACACCGGCGCAGAACAGCTTCATCCCGCCGCCCGTTCCCGTCGATTCGATGATCGGCGACTTGAACTTGGGGTTCGACTTGGCGAAATCTTCGGCTGCTGCCTTGGCGAACGGATAGACGGTCGACGAACCGACCGCGCGGATCGAATCGCGCGTCTGGCCGCTTGCAGCTTCGCCACCGCCCGAACCGCAGGATGCGAGCAGCGTACTTGCGGCAACCGCCGTGGCGAGCAAAATCGATTTCTTCATACTGGTTTGCCCTTTTTGAGTGCTAGCCGTAGTTCGGCTCTCAATGCGGGCACTGTCCTGCTTATGTGACACCTTCATGACAAAGCGTCACGGTAATTTGGCGCTGCCTTCCGGATAAGCGGGGAAGCGCGCGGTTATGCAGGTGCCCCGGCCGCGTTCGCTGGCGATGTCCAGGCGTCCCTTGTGGCGCTCCACGATATGCTTGACGATGGCCAGGCCGAGGCCGGTGCCCCCCGCCGCGCGGCTGCGCCCCGGATCGGTGCGGTAAAAGCGGCGCGTCAGATAGGGAATATGTTCGGCGTCGATGCCTTCCCCTTCATCCTGTACGGTCAGGGTGACAGTGTCGTTTTCGTCCGCTTGCACGGTAACGGTGACGGTGCCTTGCGGGTCGCCGTATTTGCAGGCGTTGTCGACGAGATTGCGGACCAGTTGCTCCAGTTGCTGCCGGTCGCCGCGGATGAAGGCCGGGCGTTCGTCCCGTTCGACATGGATGCGCGCCTTGTCCTTCGGTGAACCCGCATGCAGCGCGGCTTGTGCGGCAAGGCCATTCAATTCGATTCGTGCATCGGGCAGATCGTGCTTTTCCGCCTCGATCCGGGAAAGCGACATTAGATCGTCGACCAGCGTCTGCAGCCGTTGCGCTTCCTTCAACACGATGCCGTGGAAGCGGGCGGTCGTTTCGGTATCGACCTTGTCACCCATGTCGGCCAGCGTTTCGACATATCCGATGATGGCGGCCAGCGGGGTGCGCAATTCGTGGCTCGCGTTGGCGACGAAGTCCGTATGGGCGCGGCTGACATCGGCTTGCGCCGTGCGGTCGATCAGTTCCACCAGCCAGTAGCGCTCATCGATCCTGTGGCGGCTCATTTGCCAGATGCTGCGCGGGCCTGTCAGTCCTTTTACCGTCATGCTGCCGCCTTCGGGCGAATCGAGCAAGGCAATCGCTTCCGGATGGCGGAAGGCAACGCGCGCATCCTGCCCGGCGATATGTCCGCCCAACGCTTCTCGCGCCGCGGAGTTGGCAATGGCGATCCGGTTGTGATCGAGCAGGATCAACGGCAAGCCGGAATGTTCGATCAACAATCGCATCCCGTCGCGGCTGAAGACCACGTTGTCCGCTGGCACCGGTGCTGCAATCGGCTCCGGCCGTGTAATCAGCAGGCTGCCTGCCCATAGCAGGAAGTTGGCCAGAACGAGATCGAACCCCGTGCCCCAGCGCCACAGCACAAGGCAGCTTATCGTGGCAAGGACGATGCCGGGCCAGGGAAAGGGGCGGCGTTGCTTCATGGGAGACCGGCCATAAATGTGGCGCGTGCTTTCGGCCAGCCGCAAATGCGGGGAAAGCGCTTGAAGGTGTATGGTGACCCCTACGGGAATCGAACCCGTGTTTCAGCCGTGAAAGGGCCGCGTCCT
>CAYXMY010000113.1:0-8389 GCA_964466155.1 uncultured Caenibius sp.
GATAATCACTGCGCTTTCAGCCACCCTCCACCAACCGGCGCAATTTGCGTGCGGCGGCATGCGGTGTGGTGAGAACAGGCTCAGCCCTGCGTTCCGCCACCAGAGGCGCGGCGCGGGCCATCGAGAACTGGCCGATGATGGTGGCGTCCACTTGCGGAATCGTTGTTGCCGCTTCGGCGATCAGGCGGTCGTGCCGCTCGCTATCTCCGGCCTGCAGGGCCGCAAGGGCGCCATCGGCAACGATCCCCAGAATGTCCGGCACGCGCTGTCCGCGCTGCGCCGCAATGGCTGCGATCTCATCCTTGAGCGGGGCCAGCGATCCCGCGAAGCTGAGCACGATGGCCACCTGCCCGCCATTCGCCGCCCCGGCGCAGATATCCAGCGCTTCTTCGAATGCGCCTTCGTTGGGGGAAATGACCGGGATCGCCAGATCGGCCTTCACCCGGTCGATGGCCGGGCGGAAGGCGGAACAGGTGAACATCACCCCTGCCGGGCTGCTGTCCCCGTCCGAAACCGATGCCGCATAGCGCCCCAGTGCCAGAAACCGTGCATGGATATCCGGGGTGATCGCCCCCAAAGCCGCAAGATCGCCCGCGAGCGAATCGTCAATCAGATTGTGATAGCGCGCTTCCGGCCAGATTTCGTCCATCGCGGCCATCGCCGGGCCGGGGGATTGGGCAAGGGCGCTGATCAGGGCTATGCGCGGGCGGGGCATTGTGGCTAGGCTCCTCTGCGAAAAGGGAGAGCCGCGAATGCGCCGCCCCAAAGACATCTACAAGAGAGGATCGAGAGTGCAATGTTGAGACTGGAAGGGAAGGTCGCGCTCGTCACCGGCTGCGGATCGAGCGCGCCGGGATGGGGCAACGGCAAGGCGATCACCACCTTGCTCGCCCGCCAGGGCGCAACCGTGATGGGCGTCGATCGCGATCTGGCAGCGGCGGACGAAACCCGCGCGGTGATCGAGGAGGAAGGTAATACCCTGCACACCGCCGCCTGCGACGTGACCGACCGGCAAGCCGTGCAGCAGACGATTGCCGATTGCGCGCGGCGCTTCGGGAAGATCGATATTCTCGTCAACAATGTCGGCCAGTCGGAACCGGGCACCCCGGCGACGATGGAACCCGATGTGTGGGAACAGCAGCTGGATCTCAATCTCACCAGCGCGTTTCTTACCACGCGCAGCGCCCTGCCCGTAATGGAAGCGCAAGGCGGCGGCGCCATCGTCAATGTCTCCTCCGTCGCGGGGATGCGGTGGATCGGCAAGGATCAGGTGGGCTATGCCGCCGCCAAGGCCGGGCTGATTCATTTCACCAAAGTGACGGCGGTGGCCTATGCCAAGGCCGGTGTCCGGCTCAATTGCGTGGTGCCCGGATTGATGAACACCCCGCTGCTGAAGCGGATTGCCGACCGCTATGCCGGAGGCGAATACGAAGCGATGATGGCCCGCCGCCATGCGCAGGTGCCGATGGGCCACATGGGGGATGCCTGGGACATCGCCCATGCCGTGCTGTTCCTCGCCTCGGATGAAGCAAGGTACATCACCGGAACGGAAATCGTCGTCGATGGCGGGCTGACCGCATCCACCGGCGGCCCGCCTCTCTGATGCCGCCGCGCAGCCCCGCAGACCGGGGTATCCGCGCCCCATGCCGATGCATGGCCTGAATGGATAATTTTGTCCTTCTGGCGATCATTTGGTTCCGAATAGCGTATTGCAGCCGGATAAACGCGCTTCTAGGCTGCGCCCAGCAAACGAGAGAGGATCATGGCCAGCACTGCTAACGACACCCAACCGCCTGTTTTTGACCGTGAAAACCTGCTCCAGCAGGCCCGCGAACGGGCGGGACTCAGCGATTTCGGCGATATGTGGTTCCTCGAACCGATGGACAAGTTCCTCGAATCCGCCAACCGCGAAGCCAAACTGACGCCGGTCGGTTTCGCCGGGCAGACCGAAGTCATCGTCAAGGGGCTGACCAGCCGCCTGCGCATGATCGAGGATATCAAGCGGCACCCCGAAATCCTCGACGAACAAGTCGAAGTCGCGGGCGTGATCCTCGGCCTGCCGCGCACCGGCAGCACGATTTTCCATCGCCTGCTGGCCGCCGCACCGGGCATGACCGCGATCCGCTGGTACGAAGCGCAGAACTTCGCGCCGTTCCCGGGTGAGGAACCCGGCAATCCGGCCGAACGCCGCGCCTATGCGCAGGCAATGCTTGACGGCTGGCTGCAACTATCGCCCGAACTCAATTCGATCCATCCGCTCGACCCGGAAGCCCCGGACGAGGAAATCCTCATTCTCGGCCAGATGTTCGTCAGCACGATGGTCGAAGGGATGACCTTCTGCCCCGGCTTCACCCGCTGGCTCGACACTTATGACCAGTCGAAGGGGCATGAGGAACTCAAGACAATCCTCAAGTACCTCCAGTGGCAGGACCCGAGCCGCCGCGGCAAGAAGTGGATTCTGAAAAGCCCGTCCAACCTGCCCTATGCGGAACTGGTGGCCAATGCCTTCCCCGATGCGCTGCTGATCATGACGCACCGCGATCCGCTGGATGTGGTGCCGTCCTACGTCAGCATGGAAGCTGCGCTCTACAAGCTCAGCTCCGATCTCACCGACAAGGAAGTGGGCGAATTCTGGTTCCAGCGTCTGGCTGGATGGATGCGCAGCTTCATGGCGGCGCGCGTGCGGATCGGCGAGGATCGCTTCATCGATATCGATTACCGCCAGGTCGCCAAGGAACCGCTGGTCCAGGCCGAACGCGTGCTGTCCCGCATCGGCATCGAACGCAACGCGCAACTGGAAGAAGCGCTGACCGAATTCCTCGCCGGCAACCGCCGCGAACAGCGCCCGGCGCATGAATATTCGCTGGACCGGTTCGGCCTCGATGAGGACGCGATCCGCCGCGAATTTGCCGAGTACCGCGCCCGCTTCATCGCCTGAGGCAGGCGGGCGATGGAAATCCGCCCCCGGCTGCTGCGCACGCCGGACGCCCGTTTCGACGGGCTGCCGGATTATGCGTTCGCCCCGCATCATGTCGATGTGGCGGATGCAGATCTGGGGCCTTTGCGGATGCATTATGTGGACGAAGGGCCGCGCGATGCGCCCGTCGTCCTCATGCTGCACGGCAACCCGACGTGGAGCTATCTCTACCGCCATATGATCGGGCCGGTGGCGGATGCCGGCTATCGCGTGATCGCGCCCGACATGATCGGCTTCGGCAAATCGGACAAACCCGCCGCGCGCAGCGCCTACAGCTTCGACCGTTTCGTGGGCTGGATGCGCGAATTCGTGGCCGCGCTGGACCTGACGGATATCACGTTGGTCTGTCAGGATTGGGGCGGCCCCATCGGATTGCGCGTGCTGTCCGACATGCCCAACCGCTTCGCCGCCGTGCTGGCCACCAACACACTGCTGCAGAATTGCGATCCGCCGCCGCTGGGCGTGGCCGACTGGCCGGGCGAGGCGATTGCCGCCTGGATCGGCCTGTGCCGTACGGCCAGCGATCTGCCGGTGAGCGAGTTCGTGGCCAGCCCCTGCGTCACCCGGCCCGGCGATGCCGTGCTTGCCGCCTATGACGCGCCTTTCCCCGATGCCCGTTACAAGGCTGGCGTGCTGGAGATCACCTGCGGCATTCCGATTGCCGAAGGGGCGGAAGGGCTGGAAGCCAACCGCGCGGCATGGCGTTTCCTTGAAAGCTGGGACCGCCCGTTCCTGACCGCGTTCAGCGACAGCGACCCGGCCACCATCGGCTGGGAGGACGTGTTCCGGCGCCGCGTTGCGGGCGCGGCGGGGCAGGATCATGTCCGCATCCCGCAAGCAGGCCATTTCGTGCAGGAAGAGCAAGGCCCGGCGCTGGCCGATGCCCTGATCGCCTTCCTCAAAAAACAGAGATCATAAGGAAAGGATGTAACGATGTTGCTGAAAGATAAAGTCGTGGTGGTGAGCGGCGTAGGCCCCGGCATGGGCCAGGCAATTGCCCGGATCGCCGCCAAGGAAGGCGCGAAAGTCGTGCTCGCCGCGCGGAACAAGGAATTCCTCGATCAGGTGGCGGGTGAAATCGCCGCCGAAGGCGGGCAGGCCGTGGCGGTGCCGTGCGACATCAGCGATCCGGAACAGTGCAAGACGCTCGCCAAGGCGGCGGCCGATGCCTACTCCGGCCGGATCGACGGCCTGGTCAACAGCGCCTTCTATCATGGCGACTGGACCGGTGTCGAAAATGCCGACGAGGAAGACTGGGCCAAGATATTCGACATCAACTGCCTCGGCACGCTGCGGCTGACCAAGGCCTGCATCCCCTATCTCAAGGATGGCGGCGCAGTGGTCAACGTTTCGACCATGGCTTCGGTCAAACCTTATGGCACCGAACATGGCATGGAAATGGGCTATGCCGTGGCCAAGGGCGGCGTCAATGTGCTGTCCAAGTATATGGCCACCGATCTCGGCCGTTATGGCATCCGCGTGAACACCTGCCGCATGGGCTGGATTCACGGCGCGCCGGTCGAAGGCTTCATCCAGTCGGAAGTGGCGCAGGGCAAGAAGCGCGAAGATATCGTCGGCTTCATCACCAAGGACATCCCCATCGGCAAGATCCCGCCGCAGGACGATTGCGCCCGCGCCGTGCTGATGATGATTTCCGATTATTCGGCCGTGGTCAGCGGTGCCTCGCTCGATGTGAACGGCGGCCACTGGATGGCTCCCTGACAGGTTTGCCCGATAAGCCTTGCCCGCACGCCGCGGGCAAGGCAATCGCATGGCGAAACATATCGAATCAGAGAGAGCGATGACCCAGGACGAAGCAAAATTCGCAGGCGGCGTGGCCGTCATCACCGGCGCGGGCGCAGGGATCGGCTCGGGCTTTGCCCGGCGTGCCGGGGAACTGGGCATGCATGTGGTGGTGACCGATATCAACGCCGCCGCCGCCGAAGCCGTGGCGCAGGAAATCCGCGACAAGGGCGGCAAGGCGGAAGCCATGGCCGTCGACGTGTCCAAACCGGCGGAGCTTGACCGGCTGGCCGAGGAAGTCTTTGCCAAGCATGGCAGCGTCCGCCTGCTGATCAACAACGCGGGCATCGAAACCATCGGCTACACCTGGGAAATCCCGGCGGAACGTTGGGAAGCGACGCTGAACATCAACATCCACGGGATCATCCATGGCGTGCGCGCCTTCGTGCCGAAAATGCTGGCCACCGGGGAGGAATGCTGGATCGCCAATCTCGCCTCCATCGGCGCGTTCGGCATGATGCCCACGCAGACCGCCTACATGCTGACCAAGCACGCGGTGCAATCGTTCAGCGAATGTCTGTTCCTCGAAATGCAGCTCAAGCAGGCGCCGATCCATGTGTCCTCGATCATCCCCGGCATGATCAAAACCAGCATTTTCGATGCCGGCGCAGGCAAGGGTGAACCCGCCGCCGCCGCCGGGCACCGCAAGGCGATGCACGACATGATGGCCGCCTATGGCATGGATCTGGCCGAAGGCTCGCGCGTGATGATGGAACAGATCGCCGCCAACAAGTTCTGGGTCTCCAGCCAGCCGGAGATGACCGAGCAATCGCTTGCCTCACGGATCAAGTTCTTCCAGGAACAGGCCGATCCGCAAGTAGCCGAACAGGCCCGCCACCTTTTGGGACATTGAGATCATGCGCGCAGCCGTCTTTCATGAAGCGGGCCAGCCGCTGACTATCGAAACCGTCGCCGATCCGAGCCCGCAGCCGGGCCAGATCGTGATCGCCGTCAGCGGCGCGGGCATTTGCGGGTCCGATCTGCACATGACGCAGCACCCCGGCTTTGCCGCGCCGGGCCTCATTCTCGGCCATGAATTCGCAGGCACCGTCGCCGCGCTCGGCCAGGGCGTTACCGGAGACTGGAAAGTGGGCGACCGGGTTACGGCGGTGCCGCTGTTCCCGTGCAAGGATTGCGAGGCGTGCGACGCGCATCTGCCGCAACTCTGCCCCAACGGCCGCTTCGCCGGGACAACGCTGGATACGCCGGGCGCCTATGCCCAATACGTCGCCGCACGGGCAGACATGGTGCAGAAAGTGCCCGCGGGCGTCGGCGATGTCGAAGCCGCGATGATCGAACCGCTCGCCGTCGGCCATCACACGTTCAGCCGCGCCGACATGCGCAAGGGCGAAGCGGTGCTGATCATGGGCGGCGGCCCGATCGGGGCAGCGGTCGCGCTGTTCGCCCGCGCGGCGGGCGCGGCGCATGTGGTGGTGAGCGAACCGGCGGTGGAACGGCGCGAACGCTGCATGGCGCTGGGCGCCACCGCCACAATCGATCCGAGCAAGGAAGACCCGGGCCAGCGGTTCATGGAATTGACCGGCACCCGCCCCAGCGTGGTGTTCGAATGCGTGGGCATGCCCGGGCTGGTGCAGCAGGCGGTAAACATAGCCGCCATTCGCGGCCGCGTGGTCGTGGCCGGGGTGCTGTTCACGGAAGACAAGGTTCTGCATGTCGCCGCGCTCGGCAAGGAAGTGTCGGTCATCTACAGCCAGGCTTATAACGAACGCGATTTCGAAGCGGTGATCGACGCGCTGGCCCGGAACGCGATCGACGCCAAGCCGATGCACACCGCCACGGTCAGCCTCGACGAAGTGCCGGTGATATTCGAAAGCCTGCGCAACAACCCGGCGCAATGCAAGGTGCTGATCGACCCGGCGCTGTAAAGGTTGACGCAGAACGGCCCGAAAGTGCACGGCCGTTCCTGTAATCGTTGGCCCCGCATCCCGCTGGATTGCGGGGCTGGCCGTTCATAGGGATCGCCATCGGCGGTGTGCCGGTATGACTTTCCACGCAAGCGGTGTTGCGGCGGGGGATGTCGGGCGCATGCTTCATCCCGCAGGTTAAGCCAGATTTCGCGCGTGTAGGAAAGTTTTGCGCGAGGGCTGATCATCAATCCCCCCCGATCATCATCCCCCATCGCCATGCTGAACTTGGTTCAGCATCCATCCCTCCCCACAAGCCACGGTATGCTCCGGAGAAATGGGCCCTGAAACGAGTTCAAGGGACGGCTTTGGGAGGGCGAGGCACCCGGCCCTTCCCCCCTAAGACAACAACCGCACGAACTGCTTCGGCGTGCGCCCAGTCATCCGGCGGAAAGCGGCGCTGAAGGCGCTGGCGGTGGCGTAGCCGAGCTTGGCCGCAATCTCATTCATCGCCAATCCGCCGCCCCGGATCATGTCCTGCGCGCGTTCCAGCCGCACGGCGGCGGCGTGATCGGCCAGCGGCTTGCCCGTGGCTTCCATGAAACTGCGTGACAGGTGCGAGCGGCTGACCCCGCAGAGCGCGGCCAGTTCCACCGTGGTCGGCCAGTGCCCCGCCGCCCCGCGCAAGGCATCCTCGATCCGGCCCAGTTGCCACGGGGCGAGGCCCCCGCGCGATCCCGCCTTGCGCGCGGGCATGCGCATCTGCCGCCCGATATCCACCATCAGCAGGCGCACCAGCGCCTCGGCCGCCACGTCCGCCCCATGGCCCGGCACGGTGATTTCGCCGCGCAGCCGCTCCGCCAAGGCGAACATGGTGGAGGAGGTAATCATCGCGCAGCGTTGCAGGCTGATCGGGTCCCAGCTTTCCAGGCCGGTGATCGCGCGGAATCGCTCCGGGTCCATCCGCACCGCCATGATTTCCAGCACCCCGCCATCGCCGCTGGAATACATCGCCACGCCCGCCGGGCGGAACATCATCCGCCCCACCCGATGGCCGCCCTTTTCCCCGCCATCGAATGTGATCCTGCCGTTCATCCCTTCCGCGCGCGGCAGGCTGAGCGAGAAGATCGGGGCATCGTCCAGTTCCAGCATCTCGTTCGGGCTGGGCAGATCATAGCGGCGCAGTTCGATATGCGCGTCGGGAATCGTCAGCGCGGCCAGCACCGTCCACGGGCGGGGCTGCGCTTCCGCTTCAGGCCCGGTTCCTCCGCTGAAATCGATGAGTGAATTTTGCATCACAAATTCACGATAAACGCACATATACGATAGAACAAGCGCTGGCCGCATGGCGGGGCCGGTGGCATTCTCCCCTCCAGAAGATGAGCCCAGAACACGGGCAACAACTGGAGAGACGACGATGGGCGCTACCATGCAACTGGCACGCATCCATGGCCCCGGCGATGTCAGGCTGGACACGGTAGCCGTGCCCGAAGCAGGCCCCGGTGAAGCTATTGTCCGCGTGGCCGCCTGCGGCATCTGCGGCAGCGATCTGAGCTATATCGCGCAGGGCGGCCTCGGCGGCCCGGTGAGTGAACCGCTGCCCATCGGCCATGAATTCGCGGGCGAAGTGGTCTCGGTCGGGCCGGGCGTGGACGAACGCATCGTGCCGGGCCTGCGCGTCGCGGTGAACCCGGACGATGCCTATATCGGCGGCGGCGGGCCGGGAGGAGCAATGGCCCACTAT
>CAYXMY010000114.1:0-8218 GCA_964466155.1 uncultured Caenibius sp.
GACCGCGCCGGTAATCAGGAACCACGCCGCCCCGCCATAGACGGCCATCTTGATCACGTTCTTCAGCGTTTCCTTCACCATGCGCAGGGAAAAGATACGCTTCAGCCCCTTGGCCGGATTGAGCCGGGTAAAATCGGGCTTGAGCGGGGCGACAGTAAAAATGAACCCACGCAATTGCACCAGTTCGAGGAAAACCAGCACCACCGCGATAATCCCGCCCAGCAACAGCAGGGGCTGGAACGCCAGCCAGTAGATCGCCGCCAGCGTGCCCAAGGCCGCGCCCGGCTCCCCCGTCCGGTCAATCCCGGCGGTGAAGGAGAGGCGCATCAGATCGGCCAACCGGGCGGCGAAGCCCGGCCCGGCCACCATCAGGAACGCCGCGAAAGCCAGCAGGCTGCCGACGAAACCGAGATCCATCCCGCGCGCGACCTGCCCCTTTTCCCGCGCGCGGCGCAGCTTGAACGGGCTGGGCGCTTCGCTGCGATCCTGTTCCTGCTCCGCCATGTCAGCCGCCCGCCTGCCCGAGGATCGCGGGCGCGCCTTCCAGCGCGGTGCGCAGGAGGCGGAGGAACAGCCCGCCCGCCAGTGCCAGCGCAATGGGCAAAGTGACGAGCATCGCCATCGCCTTCACCTGAAAGCCGAGCAGCAGCACATTCATCTGCGGCAGCGTGCGCGACATGAAGGTGATCGCCAGATCGAGCAGGAACAACACCAGCATGACCACGCCGAACAATCCGATTCCGATGGAAAACAGCACCCCCATCAGCGCCGAAAGCGCGCGCATATCGCCCGCCAGCAGGCCATGCCCCATCGGCAAGGCATCGAACGAGGCGGCCCAGAGCGCGATCAGATCGTGCATCCCGCCCATGGTGAAGAAAATCGCCGCCGCAGCATAGGCGAAGACCGTGCCGGCCAGCGGCATTTCCGCCTGAGTGGCGGGATCGGCCAGCACCGCCAGCCCGAAACCCGCCTGAATATCGACCGCACGGCCCGCCCACAGGATCGCCGCGAAAGCCAGTTGCAAGCACAGCGCAAAGGCCGTGCCGAGGAACAGTTCCCCCGCCGCGAGCAAAACCGGCGAAGTGCCGGAACGGACGACCGCCATGGTCGCATCCGGCCGCGCGGCAACCAGCCATAGCGAGAGCGACAGCGCGAGCAGGACACGGATCGCCACCGGCACACGCAGCAGCGTGAACGGCCCGCCATAGGCTAGGGCAGGCGCGATCCGCAGCGCGGCCAGCAGCGCCGCGATCAATCGCGCGGTGAGATCGTCCACCGGCAATACCTATCCGCCGAGCGTGGGGATCGTGAGATAGAGCGAGCGGGCAAACCCCGTCAGCCGCGCGATCATCCAGGGGCCGAGAGCGATCAGCAGCACCATCGCGGTGATGATCTTGGGCACGTAGGACAGCGTGATTTCCTGAATCTGCGTCGCCACCTGAAAGACCGAGACGAGCAGACCCACGGCCAGCGTCGCCACCAGCACCGGCGCAGCGACGATGGCCGCGTTCCACAGCATCGCATCCAGCAGATTGAGCGCACGATCCGGCCCCATGTATGACAGCCCCCAAGGGCGGGAGCCTGCCGCGCCCCATGGCCCGGCATCCCCGCAACGCGCCAAGGCTAGACGCGCCGCGCGAGGCCGATCAAGCCAGCGGGCCGGACAACAATCTCCATTCTGGAGCAAGTTCTGCGGTCAGGCAGGCGGCCCTTTGAGCGTGAGCGGCAGGCCCGCCACCACCAGCACGACTTCGTCCACGCTGGCGGCCAATTGCTGGTTCAGCCGCCCCGCCGCATCGCGGAACCGCCGGGCCAGCGCATTTTCGGGCACGATGCCGAAGCCGACTTCGTTGGCGACCAGCGCAATCGGGCACGGGCAAGCCCGCACCGCGCCTTGCAAAGCCGCGCTGGCCGCGTCCACATCACGCCTGGCCAGCATCAGATTGGTGAGCCACAGCGTCAGGCAATCGACCAGCACCGCCCCCACGCCCTGTGCCGCCTGCCCGATCGCGTCCGGCAGATCGAGCGGGGCATTCCACGTCCGCCAGCGGGCACCCCGGTCCGCCCGGTGGCGGGCGATACGTTCCTCCATTTCGGCGTCGAACGCCTGCGCGGTGGCGATAAAGGCAAGCTGCCCGTCATGGCGTTCCGCCCCGTGCCTTTCAGCCCAAGCCTGCGCATGGCGGCTCTTGCCCGAACGCGCCCCGCCGAGGACCAGCAAAGCACTCATGCCGCGTGCTCCCGCACCAATGCGAGCAGGCCATCGATATCGCAATGCCGTTCCAGTTCCGCCGCGATATCGTCCAGCGCGGTGTCGACCGCATGGGCATGATCGCCCCCCGCCGATTGCGCACCGATCCAATCCAGCAGCGCCGCCCGCAAGGGGCCGCCGCCCAGCAATCCGTGGCAATATGTGCCGATCACGCGGCCATCGGCGCTGATCGCGCCATCGGGCCGCCGCCCATCCAGCGTGGCGAACGGCCGCGCGGCGTCCGGCCCCTGCGTCCGCCCCATATGCATTTCGTAGCCTTGCAATTGCTGGCCCAGCGCCATGCCGGTGGCGGGCCGCAGCACCTTATCGCCCGCCAGTTCGGTAGCGACATCCAGCAAACCCAGCCCAGCCACCGCGCCCGGTTCGCCTTCGATCCCCAGCGGATCGGCAATTGTACGGCCCAGCATCTGATAGCCCCCGCAAATGCCCAGCACCGCACCGCCCCGGCGATAGTGGGCGAGGATATCGATATCCCACCCCTGATCGCGCAAGGCCCGCATATCGGCAATCGTCGCCTTGGAACCGGGCAGGACGATCAGCACCGCCCCCGCCGGGAGGCACCATCACCAGTTCCACATCGGGTTCCGTCTTCAGGGGATCGAGATCGTCAAAATTGGCGATGCGCGGCAGGATCGGGCAGGCGATCAGCTTGCGCTGCCCCTTTGGCCCCATGCTGCGCTCCAGCACCACGGCATCCTCGCTCGGCAGGCGGGCGGTGGCCGGGAGCCACGGCACCAGCCCATAGCCGCGCCAGCCGGAACGCTGCTCAATCGCGGCATAGCCATCGGTGAACAGCGCCGGATCACCGCGGAACTTGTTGATGATGAACCCGCGGATCATCGCCGCATCCTCTGGTTCCAGCACCGCGCGGGTGCCGACCACCGCCGCGATCACCCCGCCACGGTCGATATCGCCGACCAGCACCACCGGCACCCCGGCTTCGCGCGCAAAGCCCATGTTGGCGATATCGCCCGCGCGCAGATTGATTTCGGCGGGTGATCCCGCCCCTTCGACCACGACCAGATCGCACTGCGCCTCCAACCGGCGATAGCTGGCCATGACTTCGGGCAGCAGGCTGCGCCGCGCCTCACGGAAATTGGCGGAGCCCAGCGTGCCGCGCACCCTGCCATGGACGATCAATTGCGAAGTCCGGTCCGCCTGCGGCTTCAACAGCACGGGGTTCATGTCGGTGTGGAGCGGCGCGCGCGCGGCCAAGGCCTGCAAGGCCTGCGCCCGGCCAATTTCCCCGCCGTCCCCGGTCACGGCAGCGTTGTTGGACATATTCTGCGGCTTGAACGGCAGGACGCGCAGCCCGCGATTGCTGAGCGCGCGGCACAGCCCAGCGACCAGCACCGATTTGCCCACGTCGGAGCCGGTTCCCTGCAACATCAGACCAGCCACGCACACCCTCCGGCAATCGCCCACAACATCAGGCAGGCCCACGCATAGATCCGCAAACCTGCGTGCATATCCACGGCATCGGGCGCCGCGCCATCGCCGATCCACGGCTTGTCATGCATCACACCATCATAGCTGACCGGGCCAGCCAATTGCACGCACAAGGCACCCGCCATCGCCGCTTCGGGCCATCCGCCATTGGGGGAGGCATGGCAAGCATGATCGCGCGCCATGATCCGCCAGCCCCCGCCACCCGCGCAGCACAGCAACACCCCGGCGATCCGTGCGGGAATCCAGTTGGCGAGGTCGTCCGTGCGGGCAGCGGCCCAGCCGAATGCGCGGAGCGGCGGTTCCGGGTGGCCGATCAGGCTGTCTGCCGTATTCACCGCCTTGTAGGCCCACAGGCCCGGCAATCCGCCCACCAGCAGCCAGAACAGCGGCGCGGCCACGCCATCGCAGAAACTTTCCGCCAGACTTTCCAGCGCCGCGCGGGCAATGCCCGCTTCGTCCAGCGCGGCGGTATCGCGCCCGACGATCATCCCCACCGCCCGTCGCGCGGCGGGCAGATCGCCCACCGCCAGCGGCCCGGCCACCGCACGGACATGGCGATAGAGGCTGTTCTGCGCGACGCCGGGAAAGGCGCACAATGCCACCACGATCCACCCGGCAGGCCCGAACGCCGCATGGGCCAGCCATTGGATAGCCCAGCCCGCCCCGCCGCCTGCGAGGATGAGCAATAGCAGAGTCGCCACGCCTGCCACACGGCGGCGGCGTTCGGACCAGACCGGGCGGTTCCAGCACCGTTCGCAGAGGGTGACGATCCGGGCGAACGCCCCCACCGGATGCCCGATCCGGCGATAGAGCCAATCCGGCCAGCCCAATGCCGCATCCAGGATCAACGCGGCCAGAGCCACCGGTTCAGCCATGCTTGAGCGCCCGGTCGATCCGTTCCAGCTCGTCCGGCCCGGCAGGTAGGCCGAACCGCAACCAGCGCGGATGATCCTCGAACGGGCGTGTCAACACTTGCTGCCGGGCGAGCAGGGTGAATATCCCACGCGCGCCGTCATGTTCGATCAGGCGGAACAGCGGGCAATCGCCCACTGCCGCCAGACCATGATGACGCAGCAAGGCGTCGAGCGCCGCCGCGCGGCAGGCAAGCGCTTCACGCGCGGCCGCGATCCACGGGCCATCGCCATAAGCCGCCCGCCCGATGGCGATGGCTGCGGCGGACAGCGGCCATGCGCCCAGCAGACGGCGCAAGCGAACGATCACGCTTCGCGGGCCGATCAGGAAGCCCAGCCGCACCCCGGCCAGCCCGAAGAACTTGCCGAACGAGCGCATCACGATCAGTCGGCGGCCATCCGCCACGTGCGGGGCCATGCCGATCTGCGGCGCGGCATCGGCAAAGGCTTCGTCCACCATCAGCCAGCCACCTGCCTCCTCCTGCCATGCGAGCCATCGGTGCAAGGTTTCGGGCGATAGCACCCGGCCATCCGGATTGTTCGGATTGGCCAGCAACAGCATGGTGGCCTGCGGCAATGGCCCCTCGGGTGCGGGTATGGCGCGGCTATTGGGGAATATCTCGGCATGCGTGCGATAACTTGGAAGGAGATAACGCGCGGGCAAATCGAACAGCATGCCCAACAGGCGCAGGCCCAGTTCGCTGCCCGGCACGGCACAGACATGGGCCGCCTCCACCCCGAAATGGAGAGCGGCAGCCTGTTCCAGAGCGCACAAATCCTCCGGATCGGGCAGGCTGCCCCAATCGGGCGCAATCGCCGCCGCACCCGGCCAGGCAATCGGATTGATCCCGGTGGAAAGGTCCAGCCATGGATGCGGGCCATCGCCGAACTGTGCCCGCGCCGCCGCCAGCCGCCCGCCGTGCGAGGTGAACGTGCCGCTCATAGTGCAGCCACCGCCACCAGCGCGAGCAGCAGCGCGCTTTCGCACCATTCGATCCCCGCACCATGGCCATCGCCCGAAATCCCGCCGATACGCGCGGCGATCCACCAGCGCCACGCCGGGATTACCAGCACCACCACGGCAAGACCGGGCGCGAACCATGCAGCCACGGCGCCGGGCACCGCCCAGGCCGCGACATGGCCCCAACCGATTCCTGCGCGAAAACGGGTGCCCAGCCCTTCGTGCAAGGGCGGCAGGGTCAATGTCCAGACCAATGGGCCGATCCGCGCCAACGTGCACAGCGCAGGCAAAGTCCACAGCGGCACCGCGTCCAGCGCGAGGCGCAGCAGCACCAGCTTGGCCAGCAGTTGCATGACAATCGCCGTCACTCCGAAGCTGCCAATATGCGGATCGGCCAGCACGGCGGAAAGGCGTTCCCGCCCCTTGTGCGCCGCGCCCGCCGCATCGGCCATATCGCCCAGCCCATCGAGATGGAGCGCCCCGGTCATCGCGATCCATGCCCCAAGGCCGAGCAGCGCCCCCAGCCACGGATCGATCCGCAGGCCCAGCCATGCCGCCAGCGCCACCGCCCCGCCGACCACTGGCCCGGCGAGCGGGAACCAGCGGATGCAGGCGGCAAAATCCGCTTCGTCCGCACGCACGGCGGGCAGCGGCAAGCGCGTCATGAACTGCAATGCCAGCACCGCGCGTCTCACGCCGCAAGCCCGGTGATTTGCGCGCTGACCGGCTCTCCCGGCCAGATGCGGAGCGAAAGAACCGCGCCATAGGGCATGTCCAGCGCCCAGCATTGTTCAGCGGAAAAACCGCACAGATGTGCCAGGGCTGCGCGCATTGCGCCAGCATGCGCGATAACCAGCGTATCGCCTTCTATACGCGCCAGTGCCCGGCCCACGCGGGCGACCAGCGCGCTCCCCCGCTCCCCACCCGGCGGCGGGTTGGCGTCGGGGTCGGCCCAGAACCGCGCCAGCGCATCGGGCGGCAAGTCCGCCGGGGCGCATTCTTCCCATGCGCCGAACGCCAGTTCGCGCCAATCGGGATCGCTCCGCAGCGGCACACCCCGCTCCACCGCCAGCATTTCCGCCGGGCGGCGGGCGCGGGTGAGATCGGAACAGACCACTTGCACAAATGTCAGGGCCGCGCCTTGCGCCACGCATCGCGCATCGCCTTCACGCGTGGAGGGGACATCGCTGCTGCCGATCAGCCGCCCTTCCCCTTCCACCGCGCCATGACGCATCAGATGCACGGCAAAAGGGGTCACGCCGCGCCCGTTACCGCCGCTTCGGCGAAAGTCGCCATGCCGTTGTGCGCGGCCAGCGCGGAACGGACGATCTGCGCCGCCACCGCCGCGCCTGTCCCTTCGCCCAGCCGCATGTCGAGTTGCAGCAGCGGCACAAGGCCGAGCTTTTCGAGCAGCCGCCTGTGCCCCGCTTCCGCCGACCCGTGCCCCGCGAGGCAATGATCGGTGATCGCGGGCACGGCGGCGGCCAGAGGCGCAATCGCGGCGCAGCAGATGAAGCCATCCAGCAGCACCGGCACCTGTGCCATGCGCGCGGCCAGGATCGCGCCCGCCATCGCCGCGATTTCCCGCCCGCCAAGCCGCCGCAGCGTTTCGAACGGGCCGGTGCACTGCGCGCCGTGCAGCGCCAGCGCCGCCGCAACCGCCGCGCATTTGCGGGCAATCCCATCGTCCCCCACGCCCGTACCGCGCCCAACCCAGCTTTCCACCGCGCCGCCGAAGCTCACCGCGCACAGGGCAGAGGCCGGGGTGGTGTTGCCGATGCCCATTTCGCCGACGAACGCGAGATGCGCGCCCGGTTCAATCACCGCCGCCCCCGCATTGAGCGCGGCCAGGCATTCTGCCTCGCTCATCGCCGGTTCGCGGGTGATATCGCCAGTGAAGCGGTCAAGATCGAGGGGGACCACGCGCAATTGCGCGCCGCATGCCCCGGCCAATGCGTTGATCGCCGCACCGCCCGCCTGAAAATTGGCGACCATCTGTGCCGTCACTTCAGGGGGAAAAGCGCTGACGCCTTGCCGCGCAACCCCGTGATTGCCCGCGAACACCGCCGCCACAATCCGTTCCGCCTGCGGGCGGGGCGTGCCCTGCCATCCGGCCATGAACAGCGCGATTTCCTCCAGCCGGCCGAGCGAACCAGCAGGCTTGGTCAATTGCGCCTGCCGCTCCGCCGCCGCCGTCCGGGCGGTCTCATCCGCCGCAGGCAGGGAGCCGAGCGCCGCATCGAACGCGGCCGCGCTGTCGAACCGGATCATATGGCGATAAATCCTTCAGGTGGGGTGCGGGTGATGAAATGGCCCTTCACCCCTTCGGGCCAATCGGCATAGCGCACCTGCCCTTCCTCGCTGGCCGCGTGGTGTGCCGCGTAGGTAAGGATCGCCTGCGCTGCCGCCGCATCGGGGGTGAAATCGCCCAAGACATAGCCGATCTTGCCCGGCGCGCGGATGTGGACCGTGCAATGGCGCGAACAGGCGAAGAGACAGGGCATTTCCTGCACCGCGATATGGGCATAGGCCGGATCGGCGGCCTGCGCGGCGCGCAAGGCATCGGCGAGCAAAGCCCCGCCGCGCCGCCCATTGGCATCCTCGCTCCGGCCAGGCGTGAGGCGG
>CAYXMY010000115.1:0-8170 GCA_964466155.1 uncultured Caenibius sp.
TTTCCCCGACCATGGCCGCCCCGCCCAAGAAGGCCAAGGGCTGCGGCGGGCTGGGCGCGATCCTGCTGGCGGTGGTGGCGGTTGCAGTCACAATCGTTGCAACGGCTGGAGCGGCTTCTGTGCTGACCGGAGCTTCGTTCAGCAGTTCCTTTAGCGCAGTAACCAGTGGGACACTCGTGGGTCTGACAGGATCTGCGGGAGCACTCACCACAGTGGGCGCGATCGGTGTGGGTGTGACCGGGGCGGCGATTGGTTCTGTTGCCAGTCAGGCATTCGGCGTCGCCACCGGTATCCAGGACAAGTTCAGTTGGAAAGGCGTGGCAATGTCGGCCTTGTCTGGTGGTGTGACCGCTGGATTGGGCAGCAGCTTTGGCGGAGACTGGGCTGCCGCAGCGGCACGCGGGGCTGTCAGCAGCGCCGTCTCCCAAGGCGTGGGCGTAGCGATGGGCTTGCAAAGCAAGTTCGACTTCGCGGGCGTCGCAGCCGCCGGGATCGGTGCTGGCGTGGCAAGCTTCGCGGGAGCCAACACTGCGGCATTGGGCAAGTTCGGCAACAGGCTCGCCGCGAATACAGCCGGGGCCATCGCCAATGCCGCCACGCGCAGCGCGATCAATGGCGAAAGCTTCGGCGACAACCTCATGCGGGCCTTGCCGGATGCCATCGGCAATACCATCGGGAATCTGGTGGCTGAGCGAGTCGGCAGGCCGCCGATGCTGGCATATAACGATGTACTTCTGGATGATGTCATTGCTGACGGCTCCAGCGAAGGGCAGCGGGCAAACGCTAGCGGTCGTATCATCAGCAATAACCAACGATCAGGTGGCGAAGATCCGACATTTGGGTGGGATTGGTCTGGCAAGGGCGATGGGAGCCCTTCAACCGGCTGGATTGAGCCCAACGGCGAAATTGTCGTTCAGGCTGAAAAGCAGCCAGAGCCCAGATTCTATATGGATGATATCTCGGGTGGGCAAATCATCAGCGGTTACACACCGTCCGCGCTGCGCAATTGGGGAGAAGCTATCGCGGGGCGCAGAAGTGTGGGACTTGAGCAAATTAGCAGGGGCGGATTGGGATATCTTACAGGCCCTATAGAGTACGCTCTCTCGCCACTCACTGGATCACTGGATATCCAGCAATCCTATTATCGTGGACGACAGGGTTGGGTGGCTCCGGCTGACATCGAAACGACCAACATCACCATGACAGTGGCCGGGGGGATTGAAAGCGGTTTGGTGCGTGGAGCGATGTTGGCCAAGACTCCTCTGGCCGTAGGAAGAATATCCACATTCCGTAACCTCGCTCCGTTGGATATAATAGCACCTCAAGAGCTTTTCCCAGCGGCACAAGTTCAGCGCGTCGGTTATACTGGCAAGCTTGAGTATGTGGTTCTAGAGTCTGGCGATCTGGTAATCGGGCGCTCAGGCCACATCAGCCTAGCTCAAGGAGCTGATGTTTTGGCAGCGGGTGAAGCAAAGTTCTTCCAAGGAGCAGTAAAGCGGATTGATAATATGTCCGGGCATTACAAACCGACTGGTGCTTCCGCGCGGAGCGCGGCTGAAGCCGCCTTCATTCGCTCTGGCTTTGATGCCACTGGACGATATGTGGAAAGGATAGCCAAATGACGGCATTGGCAGAAGCTATATCTGACGTATCCAATACCTTAAATGAGGGATATGGTATTGAGACAACAGAAGACGCACTGTTTCAAATTATTGAGATGCTTAGAGGAAACCAAGCGTTAAAAAAGCAGTTCTTAGCGATGGTTGAGCGCTCATTTATGAATCGTAGCCCCTCGGGTTTAACCGAAAACGGTGTGCCAAGGGAGCTTGTCGAACTCGCAACGCATGAATTGAAATGGCCTGAATTTGCGATCCTCGCGGATAAGAGAATCCTAGATCTTTTCGGGGGAGATGAGAGTTTGGCGATTAGCGATGTGTCCTATGGCGTGAAGCAAGCCTATGCGGATGATTGGGAAGATCGCGAATTTTTCCAGAGATACGCCGCATGACCTTACGGCGTATTACGGGATTACGGTGACAGTTTACTTAACCCCCTAATTTCTCAATATTTTGGGGAGAAATAAACCGCCACCGTCACTCCCATCATGCAAAACGGGTGGAGCAGCGCACTCCGCCAGCCCCCGCATTCCTGA
This sequence comes from uncultured Caenibius sp., assembly GCA_964466155.1. Lineage (GTDB taxonomy): Bacteria > Pseudomonadota > Alphaproteobacteria > Sphingomonadales > Sphingomonadaceae > Caenibius. The sequence goes on from CAYXMY010000115.1 coordinate 2,153, forward strand.
CCGACAACCACAGCGCTTTGCGCGGCAGGGGCTGCTTGCAGGACGGTGCGGGGGCCGGGGCGTTTATCCGGCGGCCTTTGCCTTCACCGCCGCGCGGAAGCGGTGGAGAAGCGGTTCGGTGTAGCCGTTCGGTTGGTCGAGCCCTTCGAAAATCAGCGCCCGCGCAGCCTGGAAGGCCAGACTGTCATCCGGGGCGGGCGCCATCGGGCGATAGAGCGGATCGCCAGCGTTCTGCTGGTCCACTTTCGCCGCCATCTTGAGCAAGGCCGCTTCCACCGCCGGGGCATCCACCACGCCGTGCAGCAGCCAGTTGGCGATATGCTGCGAGGAAATGCGCAGCGTGGCGCGGTCTTCCATCAGGCCGATATCGTGAATGTCGGGCACTTTGGAACATCCCACGCCCTGATCGACCCAGCGCACGACATAGCCGAGAATGCCTTGTGCGTTGTTTTCCAGTTCGTCGCGGATTTCCTCGGCCGACCAGTTGACGCCATTGGCGACCGGAACCGTCAGCAGCTTGTCCAGCGGCGCAACCGGTTCCGCACCGCGTTCCGCCTGCCGGGCGAAGACATCGACCAGATGATAATGCGTGGCGTGCAAGGTGGCCGCCGTAGGGCTGGGCACCCATGCGGTGTTGGCCCCGCTTTGCGGATGGCCGATCTTCTGGTCCAGCATATCGGCCATACGATCCGGCGCGGCCCACATGCCCTTGCCGATCTGCGCCTTGCCCGAAAGGCCGCAGGCCAGCCCGATCTGGACGTTGCGATCCTCGTAAGCCGAGATCCAGTCGCTGCTTTTCATCGCGCCCTTGCGCAGCATCGGCCCGGCACGCATTGAGGTGTGCATCTCATCCCCCGTGCGGTCGAGGAAGCCGGTGTTGATGAACACGATGCGATCCTTCACTTGCGCGATGCAGGCGGCGAGATTGGCCGATGTGCGCCGTTCCTCGTCCATCACGCCGACCTTGATCGTGTGCCGGGGGAGGGCCAGCAGGTCTTCGATGGCGTCGAACAGGCGGTTGGTGAAGCCAGCTTCTTCCGGCCCATGCATCTTGGGCTTGACGATGTAGATCGAACCGGCGCGGCTGTTGACCAGGGCCCCCTGCCGCTGAAGATCGTGCAGGCCGATCAGGCTGGTCACGATCCCGTCGAGAATGCCTTCGGGCGCTTCGCCGCCATCGGGCAGGAGCACGGCGGGCGTCGTCATCAGATGGCCGACATTGCGGACGAACATCAGGCTGCGGCCGGGCAGGACCAGTTCCGAGCCATCGAGCGCGGTGTAGCGGCGATCCTGTTCCAGCCTGCGCGTCATGACGCGTCCGTTCTTTTCGAACGAGGCTTCCAGTTCGCCGCGCATGATGCCCAGCCAGTTGGCATAGGCTTCCACCTCGTCCTGCGCATCCACGGCGGCGACGGAATCTTCCAGATCGGCAATCGTGGTCAGCGCGGATTCCAGCACGATATCCGCGATCCCGGCCGGATCGTCCTTGCCAATGGGATGGCTGTGGTCGATCACCAGTTCGATATGCAGGCCGTTGTGGCGCAGCAGCAGATTGTCGCCCGCGCGCGCGATCAGGCATGCCGGATCGGCCAGTTGCGGCAATCCGTCATGCGTCCAGTCCGCCCAGCTTCCCGAGGCGAGCGGCACGGCCTTGTCCAGAAAGCGCTTCGCCCAGGCGATCACTTGCGCGCCCCGCTGCGGATCGTAGCCCTTACCCGCTGGCGTGCCGGGCACGGCGTCCGTGCCATAGAGTGCGTCATAGAGGCTGCCCCAGCGCGCATTGGCGGCGTTGAGCAGGAAGCGGGCATTGAGGATCGGCACGACGAGTTGCGGCCCGGCGCTGGTGGCGATTTCGGCATCGACCTTGTCCGGGGCGATGGCGAAGGGCGCCGGTTCGTCCACCAGATAGCCGATCTCCTTCAGGAACGCCTGATAGGCATCCTGCGCAATCGGCTGGCCCGCGTGGGAGAGATGCCAGGCATCGATCTGCGCCTGAATAGCGTCACGCTTTTTCAGCAGCGCGGCATTTTCAGGCCCGAAGCGCCCGTAGATATCCGCCACGCCTTGCCAGAACGCATCCGGATCGATGCCGGTGCCGGGAATGGCCCGGTTTTCCAGAAAGCTGGCGAGTGGGGCGGCGACTTTCAGCCCCGCGCGATCGAGATAGGTTTCCGTCATCGTCATCAATCCTGCGCCTTGAGCCCCGCCGCCGCGATTCCGGCCAGCGCGCATGCCTCGTCATTGTCGGACGTATCGCCCGTGATCCCTACCGCGCCCATGGGCGCGCCGCTGGCGTCGACGATAATCACCCCGCCTGCCGCGGGAACCACGCCATGCGGCGCAATCGGCCCCAACGATGCCACGAACGAGGGGCGTTCCGCCGCCATTTCGCCGATCTTGCGGCTGGACACACCGAGGCCCAGCGCACCGCCCGCCTTGGCGCAGGCGATCTGCGGGCGCAGGGTCGATCCGCCATCCTGGCGCTGGAACGCGATCAGGTGGCCGCCCGCGTCCATCACCGCCACGGTCAGCGGCTTGAGGCCGAGTTCCTGCCCTTTCGCGAAGGCCGCGCCGATCAACGTGTTGGCTTGCTCAAGCGAAATAGAGGTCAATGGGATTTCCTTTCGTTATGCTGTTCGAGCATGCGTGGCATCGGGCCGCCCGTGGCCCAGTCCAGCAATTCTATAGTATGGACAACCGGCGTTCCCGCCCGTTGTCCGATCTGCGTGGCGCAGCCGATGTTGCCGGTGGCGATCACATCCGCGTCCAGCGTTTCCAGATTGGCGACCTTGCGTGCGCCCAATTGCCCGGCCAGTTCCGGCTGGAGGATATTGTAGGTCCCTGCCGAACCGCAGCACAAATGCGCTTCGGCGGGCGTGCGCACGTCATATCCGGCATCGGCCAGCAAACGCTTCGGCAGATCGACGACTTTCTGCCCGTGCTGCAGCGAACAGGCCGCGTGATAGGCGATGCGCAAACCCCGCCCATCGCCTGCGGGCATCTCCGCTTCGGCCAGAAATTCCGAGATATCCTTGGCCAGTGCGGCAACACGCTGCGCTTTCTCCGCATAGGCGGGATCGTTGCGCAGCATGAAACCGTAGTCCTTGATCGTCGTGCCGCAGCCGGAGGCGGTGATTACAATCGCGTCCAGCCCGCCGTTCGCGATCTCGCCCATCCAGGCGTCGACATTGCGCCGCGCGGCTTCGAGGCCAGCTTCTTCCCTGCCCAGATGGTGGACCAGTGCGCCGCAGCAGCCCTCTCCTCCGGCGAAGACGACATCGTATCCGGCCCGGTTGATGATCCGCACGCTCGCCTCGCGGATTTCGGGGCGCAGGACAGGCTCGGCGCATCCCTGAAGCAGCGCGACACGCCCTTTTGCCGTCGAAACCGCCGATGGCGTTGCCGATGGTTTGGGCGGGAGTTGGGCCGGTGCAAGGGCCAGCATGGCGGAAATCGGCGGCATGCCCGTAATCCGTTCAGCCAGCGATGCGCCCGGCCGGGCCAGCCGGGCCAGTATCAACGCCAGCCGGAACCGGCGCGGATAAGGCAGAACCTTGGCCAGAACCGAGCGAATGAACCTGTCGCGCCACGGGCGGCGATAGCGCGCCTCGATATAGGCTCGCGCATGGTCCACCAGATGCATGTAATTGACGCCGGAAGGGCACGTGGTCATGCACGAAAGGCAGGACAGGCAGCGATCGATATGCTTGACCGTATCGGCGGTGGGATCGCGCTGGTTTTCCAGCATGTCCTTGATCAGATAAATGCGGCCGCGCGGTGAATCCAGTTCATCGCCCAGCAGGACATAAGTGGGGCAGGTCGCCGTGCAGAAGCCGCAGTGCACGCATTTGCGGATCACGGCTTCGGATGCCGCCATGGCCGGATCGGCCAGAAGTTCGGGCGAAAAACCGGTCTGCATCAGAAGCGCCCCGTTTCAAACACGCCCGCCGGATCGAAGGCCCGGCGGACCCGCTCCTCCAGCGCCGCCACGCCGGGGGCAGGGGGATGGAAGGCGGGGACGGTTGCCCGCTGATCTTCGCTGCCGCGCACGAGTGCGGCATGGCCGCCAGCCTCTGCCGCAGCCGTACGAATGGCCGCAGGCGCTTCGTCCGATACCAGCCAGATCAACCCTCCGGCCCAATCGAGCAGAAATCGGCCTTGCTCCCGGCGCGGCGGCGTCAACACTTCGCACGCGCGGCTGGGGGGAACATGGATACGCCAGAGCGTTCCTTCTGTCCCCAAGGGGGCAAGCGTGCGCAGATCGTTCCAGCGGGCGCCTGCTTCGCCGGTGTCAGGAATTCGCACTGTTCCGAAATCGGCCAGCAGTGCCTCCAACATTGCGCAGCGTGCGGCGACGGATGGGCCAAAGCCCTGTATCCGCAACAATGTCGCACTTTCGCCGTTGTGCAGGGAAGCCGGAATATAGGCGGCGGCGGCCACTTCGGCTTGCGAACCCATGGCTCGCGCCATGGCGGCAACCGCACGTTCCTCGTCCAGTCCGATCAGTATGCGCGTCGCGCTTTCGCGTGGGCGCGGCAGTACTTTGATCGTCAGTTCGGTCATCGCGAACAGGCGGCCCCAGCTTCCCACGGCGAGCTTGGGCAGATCGTAGCCCGTCACATTCTTCACGACTTTCGCCCCCGCAGCGAAAATCTCGCCCCGCCCGGACACGGCTCGGAAGCCCAGCAGATGATCGCGTGCCGCCGATGCGGAAATGCGCTGCGAGCCGGAAACGCCAGCGGCCATCACTCCGCCGATTGTCGCCCGCCCCGGCGATGCGCCGTAGATGGACCCGTGATCGAACGGCTCGAACGCCAGCATCTGCCCCGATCCGGCCACCAGCGCTTCCACCTCCGCCAACGGCGTTCCGGGTTTCACCGTCAGAACCAGTTCCGCCGGATCGTAATCGACGATCCCGGCCAATCCGGCCATCGGCAACGCGCGCGCATCCACCGTGCGGCCAAACCCGGCCTTGCTGCTGCCGCCGGTAATGGCCAGCTTCACGTCGTCGCGCAGGGCATCGGCAACCGCATCGGCAACATCGCTATCGCACGTGGGGATTACGTTGGCAGCCATCGTCAGAACCGGGGGAGATCGGGAAACGCAGTCTGCCCGCGATGCACATGCATGCGCCCCAGTTCGGCGCAGCGATGGAGTTGCGGGAAGACCTTGCCGGGGTTGAGCAGCAATTCAGGATCGAATGCGCATTTGACGCGCTGTTGCTGCTTGAGATCGGTATCGCTGAACATCACCGGCATCAGATCTCGCTTTTCAACGCCCACTCCGTGCTCACCCGTCAGCACGCCGCCTACCGCCACGCACAGGCGCAGGATATCGTTGCCGAATTCCTCGGCGCGGTGCAGTTCGCCCGGTTGGTTGGCATCGTAGAGGATCAGAGGGTGGAGATTGCCATCGCCCGCGTGAAAGACATTGGCGACCTCCAGACCATACTTTTCGGACAGAGCCGCCATCTGTTCCAGCACTTCGGGCAAACGGCGGCGTGGAATGGTGCCGTCCATGCAATAATAATCGGGCGCCAGCCGCCCCACCGCCGGGAACGCGGCCTTGCGGCCCGCCCAGAACGCCAGCCGTTCTTCTTCGTTGCGCGATGCCCGGATGCTGACCGCTCCGTTGCGGCGGGCAATCGCTTCCACTTCACCGACCAGGTGGTCGCATTCCGCTTCCGGCCCATCGAGTTCGACGATCAGCAAAGCCTCCACATCCAGCGGATAGCCGACATTCACGAAAGCTTCGGCAGCGTGGATGGCGGGGCGGTCCATCATTTCCATGCCTGCCGGGATGATCCCTTCGGCAATTGTGTCGGCCACGCATTGGCCCGCGCTTTCGACATCGGGAAAGCCGATCAGCAGCGCGCGCGCCGTCTGCGGTTTGGGCAATATCCTGACGGTCACTTCCGTCACCACCCCCAGCAACCCTTCCGATCCCACGATGATCCCCAGCAGAGCGAGCCCGCCCGGATCGAGATGTCGTCCGCCGATGCGCAGCACTTCGCCGTCC
>CAYXMY010000116.1:0-8051 GCA_964466155.1 uncultured Caenibius sp.
AATGCACCGCCCTGGCAGCCTATGCCGGGCTGCTCGTAAGCATGGGCCTACTGTTCCTGCGCCTCCCCGGCATAGGCTGCCAGGGCGATCCATTTGTATTCGATCACCTTTGCAACGATGGCGCGGTAGCGTGCGACGAAAGCGTCGAACCCTCGATTGAACGTCTCATGCCAGCGCGCGATTCCCGCCGAGACTCCGGGAAAGCGGTGTTCGAAGCGCGATTTTTCGGTATCCGAACCGTCAGCCGCCTTGGGCTTGAGCAAGTGCGATGTCAGCGCCGGGCTGAGAATCAGCGCCACCAGCACGGACAGCACCATTGCGGAAATGATGGTGAGTGAGAACTGGCGATAGATCACCCCGGTGGAACCGCCGAAGAACGACATCGGCAGGAACACGGCGGACAGGACCAGGGCGATGGCCACCAGGGCGATCTGGATTTCGCGCATCGATTCCAGCGTCGCTTCGCGCGCGCTCATTCCCGGGTTTTCGTGCATCAGGCGCTCGACGTTTTCCACCACGACGATGGCATCGTCCACCAGCAGGCCGATGGCGAGCACCAGCCCGAACATGGTGAGAGTGTTGATCGTGAAGCCCGCCATGTAGAACACGATCAGCGTGCCGAGCAGCACCACGGGAACGGCAATCGCGGGGATCAGGGTGGAACGCCAGCTTTGCAGGAAGACGAACATCACGATCACCACGAGAATGATCGCTTCGATCAGCGTCTTGCCCACTTCCTCCACCGACAACTTGATGAACTCAGTGTTGTCGCGCGGGAAGGAGTAAACCAGCCCATCGGGGAATTCCTCCGCCAACTGCTTCATTTCCTGCTGAACGAGTTCCGATGTCTTGAGCGCGTCGGCACCGGGAGAGAGCGAAATCGAGATACCGGCGCCGGGATGCCCGTTCAGACGGCGGATCGTCGTGTAGCTTTCCGCGCCGATTTCCACCCGCGCGACATCGCCGATACGCACGACGGAGCCATCCGGTCTGGTCTTGACGACGATCTGCTTGAACTGGTCGGGCGTTTCCAACTGGCCCTGCGCATTGACCGTGGCGTTGAGCATTTGTTCGTCGGAAGAGGGCAGGGCGCCGATCTGACCGGCGGCAACCTGCACGTTCTGGCTCTGGATCGCGCCGATGACATCGCTCGGCATCAGGTTCATCGCCTGCAGGCGATGGGGATTGAGCCAGATCCGCATGGCATGGGGCGAACCGAAGACGTTGACATCGCCCACGCCCTGAACGCGGGAGAGGGGGTCCTGCACCGAGGAGGCGAGATAGTCGGCGATCTGGTTGTCGTCGCGCTGGTCGGTAATGTCATAGATCGCCACCAGCATCAGTGAATCCGGATTGGACTTGCTCACTCTGACGCCCTGATCCTGCACGCTTTGCGGCAGGCGGGAAATGGCCGACTGAATCTTGTTCTGGACCTGCACCTGCGCGATGTCGGGATCGGTGCCCTTGGCGAACACCACCGCGATGGAGACAGAACCGGCGGCGGACGACTGCGAACTGAAATAGAGCAGGCCGTCCAGCCCGGTCAGTTGCTGTTCCAGCACCTGGGTGACGCTGTTTTCGACCGTTTCGGCCGAGGCCCCGGGATATGTCGCGCGGATGTTGACCTGAGTCGGGGCAATGTCGGGATAGCGGTCGATCGGCAGGCTGAGCAGGGCGGCGGTGCCGGCCAGCATGGTGATGATGGCGATAACCCAGGCAAAGATGGGCCGGTCGACGAATATACGCGACATCGAGTGTCAGCCCCCCGCCTTGGCGGACGGCTTGTTTGGCGATCCTGAACCGCCGGGAGTCTGCGCCTTGCTGGCCGGTACGGGCCTGATCGCCTTGCCATGCGTCAGGCCGCTGGTCCCTTGGGTGATAACCCGGTCACCTGGCTTGAGCCCGGCGGTGACGACCCAGTTGGTCCCGGCGGTTTGGTTGGTCACGACCTTGCGCCGTTCGGCCTTGCTGCCCTGGCCGACCAGATAAACGAACGGGGTGCCGTCGAAATCGCGCTGCAGCGCCTGCTGCGGCACGAGGAAGGCGTTGGGATTGATCGCCTGATCGAAGATCGCGGTCACAAACATGCCGGGCAGCAGCAGCCCTTGCGGATTGGGGAAGCGCGCGCGCAAAGTGACGGAACCGGTCGATTCATCGACCGTCACTTCAGAAAACTGCACTTGCCCGGGCTGTGGATATTCGCTGCCGTCTTCCAGCCGCAAGTGAACGATTGCATTGCCATTCTGCATGCCGCCATTGGCAAAGCTGCGGCGCAGGCGTGTCAGATCCGCGCTCGATTGCTGCATATCGATATAGACCGGATCGGTGCTCTGGATGATGGCCAGCGGATCGGTTTGTCCGGCGCTGACCAGAGCGCCCTTGGTGAACAGCGAACGGCCGATGCGCCCGCTTATGGGTGCGGGCACGGTGGTATAACGCAAGTTGATGCGCGCGGTTTCCAGCGCCGCGCGGCGCTGGGCGACGGTGGCCCGTGCGACTTGCGCCTGGCTTTCGGCGTCGGTGTAATCCTGCTTGGCGATGGCTTCGATCTTGGCCAGTGGGCGATAACGGTCCGCCTTGGTGGCTGCCGCCGTTGCGCTGGCCTGTGCGCTGGCAAGATCGGCTGCCGCCTGATTGGTGGCGGCGCGATAGAGGCTGGGGTCGATTTCGAACAATGGTTGGCCCGCGCGGACATAGCCGCCTTCGGTGAAATGGCGTTTGAGGATCACACCGCTGATCTGTGGGCGGACTTCGCTGGTGGCTGAAGCGACGACGCGCCCGCCCAGTTCGGTGGGAACCGGCACCGCTTGCGGGTTGACGGTCACATAGCCGACTTCGGGTGCGCCTTTCCCCTTGCCATCCGGTCCCCCTTGGCCGGAACATGCCGCCGTCATCGCCAGAACGAGGGAAAACAGGGCAATCCGTCCAATCGGCTTGCATGTAACCATATGCATTAACACCATAACCTCAAGAATTGGCCTTCCCTCGCAAACCCGGCACAGACAGGCAACCGCGCAAACGGCCTTGCGACAATTTGCGACAATCGCGGCGATTGCCGGTTATCCGCCTGTGCGCAGTGAATTTTCCGCACGTGCAAGGCGTTGTCACATGAAATTGTGTCGAATGGGATGCAAAATCGGTGCGGCTGCAAGATATCGCCAGCGATCGGGCGGCTTTTCGCGGAATGCAACCTCGCGGTGGCAATTCTCTGCAAGCGCTCATAGAGAGAGCGCGTATTGCGAAGACAGGTTGGATACGATGGCCTGCCTCAGCAGGGCAGGCGGGAGAGAATGGAATGAGTGCAGGTACTGGCGGCTCTCCGGGTGGTCATACGATGGATTTGACCAGCGGCCCTATCGCCAGAACGCTGCTCGTCTTTGCGCTGCCCGCGCTCGGCTCGAACGTGCTGCAATCGATCAACGGTTCGATCAATGCGGTCTGGATCGGGCAACTGATCGGGGAAACCGGGCTGGCGGCGACGGCCAACGCCAATCTCGTGATGTTCATGATGTTCGCGCTGATCTTCGGCTTTGGCATGGCCTCGACCATCATCATCGGCCAGTGCGCGGGGCGGGGCGATCTTGCCGGTATGCGGCAGGGCGTGGGCACCGGGGTGACGCTGTTCTTCATACTAGGGCTCGTGGCGACCGTTGTGGGCTGGTGGACCGCGCCGCAATTGCTGCACCTGCTGGGCACGCCTGCGGATGTTTATCCCCATGCGCTCGATTATCTCAGAGTCATGTATCTCGGCCTGCCGACCAGTCTCCTGACGGTGTTCTTTTCCATGGCGATGCGCGGGGCAGGGGATTCCCTCACACCCCTGCTGCTCGGGCTGCCGGGGATGTTTGTCGATATCGTGCTCAATCCCATACTGATTCAGGGCATCGGGCCGATTCCGCATATGGGGATCAAGGGTGCGGCGATGGCCACGCTGATCGCCAATTTCGTCTCGTTCATGGTGATGATTTCGGCAATCTACATCCGCGATCTGCCGATACGTTTGCGCGGGGCGGAGCTTCGGTATCTGATGCCACGGCGGGATCTGGTGGGGGTCATTCTCAGCAAGGGTATCCCGATGGGCCTGCAAATGATGGTCATGTCGGGTTCCGCACTGGTGATGCTGGGCCTGGTCAATCGCGAGGGAACGGACACGGTGGCCGCATATGGCGCGATCAACCAGTTGTGGACCTATATCCAGATGCCCGCGATGGCCATCGGCATGGCGGCGAGCGCGATGGCGGCGCAGAATATCGGCGCGGGCAAGTGGGAACGGGTGGACCGGATCGCGATATCGGGAATGGTCGTCAATCTGCTGTTGACCGGATCGATAGTCGCGCTGACCCTGCTGTTCGACCATTCCTTGCTGAGGCTGTTCCTGACAGATCACGCCGGGGCGATTGCCATTGCCCAACGTATCGGGCTGCTGGCGAGCTGGGCCTTTATCCTGATGGGGGTGACGATGGTCCTGTCCTCGATCACGCGCGCCAACGGGGCGACTGTGGTGCCGCTGATTATCATGATTCTGGCCTATATTCCGGGGCGGCTGGGTTCGATCTACCTGATGCACGGCTGGATCGGCGCGGACGCGATCTGGTGGAGCTTCCCCATCGGCGGCGCGCTTTCGCTGATCCTGACATTCGCCTATTACGTCCAGGGTGGCTGGCGGAATATCCGCTTGCTCGCGACCATCGAAGAGGCGGAGGAATTCGTCCAGTCCGAAGGAGAGCCTACCGGGCGCATGTTGCCCAATGGGTAGGGTCCAAGGTTCAAGGAGTGGCCGCGTAATGCCGTTTTGCCCAGGCTGCGCAAACTTGTTTGCCAGGCCATTGGCAAGCTGCGGCGTACCGAATAATGTGTGTACCTGAGTATAAAAAGTCAGATCAGGATTCAGGAGAGGAAATGGCGCGTCGCAAGAAGATTTTGCTGGCCGGTGCAATACTGGCCGGCGCCGCCGGTCTTACGTGGGCATGGCAGGCAAACGTGTTCCGGGCCAATCCGGCCATCGATTATTCCGGGCCGGTGGCTGGCTGGGCTGCCTGGGGTAACGATGCTGGCGGTTCGCGCTATTCCCCGCTGACGCAGATCACTCCGGAAAATGCGTGGGCCTTGAAACCGGCCTGGACCTATCATGTCGGCATGATCAAGGGGGCGCCGGAATTCTCCTCCCCCACTCTGGAAGCCACGCCGATCATCGCCGAAGGGCGCCTTTATATCTGTTCGGGCAATGGCCGGATCGCTGCCGTAGATCCCGAAAATGGCAAGGAAATCTGGGCGGTGCAGCCGGATTCCGACAATTTTAGCACATACCTCATCAGTTGCCGCGGTGTGACTTACGCACGCGATGTGAAGGTTGAGGAAGGCCAGCTTTGCGCGGGCAAGATCTTCGCGGGTACGCTGGATGGCCGGATGCTGGCGTTCGATTCCGCTACGGGCAAGGTCTGCCCCTCGTTCGGGGCGGGCGGCGTGGTCGATCTCAAGCGCGATCTTGGCAAATACGAGCGGGGCGACGTTTCGGTTTCCTCACCTGCCGTGGTGATCGGCAACAACATCGTCACCAACACCCGCGTGGCGGACAATGTGCGCGCCGATATGCCCGCGGGCGTGATTCGCGCGTTCGACATTCATACCGGGCAGCCGACATGGTCGTGGAACGCGCTGCCGCCGGGCATGACCGATGCGGCCAACGCGCCCAAGGGAGAAAAATTCGTCCGTTCGACTCCCAACTCCTGGGCGCCGATGTCCGCCGATCCTGCGCTGAATCTGGTCTATGTGCCGATGGGCAACGCTCCGCCGGATCACTTCGGCGGGGATCGCCATGGGCTGGACTATTATTCGAGCGCGGTCGTCGCGCTGGACGGCTCAACCGGCCAGGTGCGCTGGTTCTTCAAGACCGTCAATCACGATGTGTGGGACTATGACGTTCCCGCGCAGCCGGTGCTGTTCGATCTGCCGACCGCTTCGGGCAAGGTGCCTGCGTTGGCGCAGACGACCAAGGTGGGGAACATCTTCATCCTCGACCGCCGCACCGGCAAGCCGCTGTCCCCGGTGGAAGAACGTCCGGTTCCGCAGGGCGGGGTGCCGGGGGAAAAGCTTTCCCCAACCCAGCCTTTCCCGGCCAATCCCGCTTTCATCGTTCGCGACAAGGATTTGACCGAGGACGATATGTGGGGCTTCACGCCCTACGATAAGCACAAGTGCAAGGAAGCATTCCGGTCGGCCGATTACAAAGGCCTGTTCACGCCGCCTTCCACGCGGGGTTGGATTCAATTCCCCAGCTTCATGGGGGCATCCAACTGGGGCAGCGTTTCGGTCGATCAGCAGCGCGGCATCCTGATTGCTAACACCACTCAGGTAGCTGCGCTCATGAAGCTCGTTCCGCAGGCGGAAATCGCAGCGCGCACCAAGGCGGGGGAACGCATCATCCCGACCAAGGGCGCGCCCTATGGCCTGACGATGAAGCCGCTGCTTTCTCCCTTCGGTGCACCGTGCAACCGGCCGCCGTGGGGCAAGCTGATGGCCATCGATCTCAAGGCGGGCAAAGTTCTGTGGAACGTGCCGCTTGGCACCGCGCGCGATCAGGCGCCGTTCCCGCTGTGGCTCAAACTGGGCGTGCCCAACATGGGCGGTTCGGTGGTGACGGCTTCGGGCCTGATCTTCATCGGCGCGACGTCCGATCAGTATATCCGTGCCTATGATATCAAGACCGGCGAAGTCGTCTGGCGTGCACGCCTGCCGGCTGGCGGGCAGTCCACGCCGATGACTTATCGCCTGACCAAGAACGGGCGCCAGTATGTCGTGATTGCGGCGGGCGGTCATAAGTTCATGGGGACGAAGCTGGGCGATTCCCTGGTCGCTTTCGCGTTGCCGAAAGGTTCCTGACAAGCGATTGTACCGGCACATCAGACCGGAGATACCGGGATGAGAGGATAGGATATGACAAACACGCTTCCCCACCTGCTTTCGGAAGGGCGAATCGGCTCGATGGTTGTGCGCAACCGGATTGCCGTGCCCGCCATGGGGGTCAGCATGGCGGAACCCGATGGCCACTGCGGCGAACGGATCATTCGTTACCATGAAGAGCAGGCCAAGGGGGGCGTGGGCCTCATCATCACCGGGGTGGCCGGGGTTGCCTGGCCCATCGGCAGCAATCTGCTCAGGCAGATCGCGATTTCCGATGACCGCTTCCTGCCGGGGCTGACCGCGTTGACCAGCGCAGTTCACGCCCATGGCAGCAAGATCGCGGCGCAGATTCACCATGGCGGGCCGGTGGCGCAGGTCGATATGATCGACGGCCGCCCGCTGTGGGTGCCGAACGTTCCGCCCGCGCCCAAGGGCAATATGGTCACGGCTTTCCTGCCCGAAGAGATCGAGCAGATGGTTAAACCCACCGCGCCGATCACGCTCAAGATCATGACGGTGGAGGATATCGCGCTGGTGATCCGTCAGTTCGCCGAAGCCGGCGCGCGGGCGAAGAAGGCCGGGTTCGATGCGGTCGAAATCCATGGCGGGCACGGTTATCTGTTGTCTTCCTTCATCTCGCCCAAGACCAACCAGCGCACCGATGAATATGGCGGCTCGCGCGAAAACCGCATCCGTTTCCTGTTGGAAGTGATCCGTGCGGTGCGCGCGGCGGTTGGTCCCGATTTCCCGGTGTGGTGCAAGCTCGATTCCCGCGAAGTTGGCAAGGAAGGCGGGCTGACGATCGAAGAGGCGATCTGGAACGCGCAGCAGGCCGAAGCGGCCGGTGTCGATGCCATTTGCGTGACGGCTTATCACGATACCGATCAGCTCAAGCTGCATTCGGGATCGCATACGCCGCACGAACCCGGGCTCAACATCCCCTTCGCCGCGCGGATCAAGGCGGCGGTGAAGGTGCCGGTGATCGCCTCGGGCCGGATCGAGCCCGAAGTGGGCGACCAGGCGATTGCCGATGGCAGCCTCGATTTCGTGGCCATGGGGCGCAAGATGCTGGCCGATCCGCATCTGCCCCGCAAGCTGACCGAAGGGCGGGCGGAAGACGTGCTGCCGAGCATCTATTGATACACCTGCAT
>CAYXMY010000117.1:0-8005 GCA_964466155.1 uncultured Caenibius sp.
CAAACCAGTGAGCGAGCCGCGGCCCGCTCCTGCCAAGCCCACGCCCGCGCCGCCGAAACCCGCTCCGGCCAAACCCGCGGCTGCGAAGCCCACGTCCGCCCCGGCGAAACCTGCACCAGCCAAGTCGACTCCGGCTAAGCCAACTGCGGCTACCGGCAAGCCCGCACCCGGAAAATCGACCGCTGCCCCTGCTACTCCGGCTAAACCGGGTGGGGGCGCCAAGCTGGGCGACGATTTCCTGAAAGGGGCCAATTTCGGTGAAACGAAAGCCCCGGCCACCGCGCCGGCTGCGCAAATCGGGCCGCAAGTCCAGGCCTCCCTTGCGCAGGCGATTGCCCGGCAGTTGAAGCCGCATTGGTCAAGCCCGCAGGGCGCGGATGCGGAACTGCTGGTGACGGTGCTGGCCTTCGATCTCAATCGCGATGGCACGCTGGCCAGCGCGCCGCGTGTGGTCAGCCAGTCCGGCATTACCGACGCCAATCGCGCGCAGGCAGCACGGCATAGGGAATTGGCCATTCGTGCGGTACAATTGGCTGCGCCTTTCGATTTGCCGCCGCAGTATTACAATGCCTGGAAACGCGTCGCCGCGTTCCGTTTCGACAGGAAGTTGTCACAGTGAAGAAACTGATAGCCTGCATCGCGTTCGCCATCACGGTTCCCGCCGCTGCCCAGACGCCTGCGCCGGCTGCGTCGCCGGCGGCATCTCTCCCTCCGGCTGACAGCGGCGGTCTGACGGGCAGCGTTTCCGATGACAAGGAATGGCAGGATCTGGGGATCGCCATTCCCGCCTTCGCCACCGATGCCAGCAAGCCGACCCCGGCCAACGCACAAGGCACGGGCGCGCTGGGAGTGGAAGTGGCCCGGGTGATTACGGCGGATCTCAAGAACAACGGGCTGTTCCTGCCCGTTGGCCCCGATGCCTTGCCGCGCCCTACTTATCCGGAAATTCCCGCTCCGAACTGGGGCATCTGGTCGGGCCGCAATGCCGATATGCTGGTGCAGGGCCATGTCGTGGCCGAAGGGGACGGCAGCCTGACGATTGCCTGCCACCTTTATGACGTATCGCTGCGGCAGGAACTGATGGCCAAGAGCTGGCGTCTGGCCCCTGCCGGCTGGCGGCGGGGCGCGCACAAATGCGCGGACCTCGTCTATTCGCGGCTTTCGGGGGAAAATCCCTTCTTCGACAGCAAGATCGCCTATATCGCGGAAACCGGCCCGAAGGATCACCGGACCAAGCAACTGGCGATCATGGATTCGGACGGGGCGAACCATCGCTTCATCACCACGGGCAAGGCAATCGCGCTGACCCCGCGCTATTCGCCCGATTACAAATCGATCCTGTATCTCAGCTATCTCAACGGCAATCCGCGGATCTATGTTTACGATATCGCCGCGGGCACGCAGCGGCTGGTGACGCAAAGCAGCAATCCCACTTTCGCCCCGCGCTGGTCGCCCGATGGCAAGACGATCCTCTATTCGATGGCCGTCAACGGCAACACCGATATCTACAGCGTGTCCGTGCAGGGTGGGGCAAGCAAGCGGTTGACCGATGCACCGGGGATTGACGTGGGCGGCAGCTTCTCGCCCGATGGCAGGCAGATCGTCTTCGAAAGCGACCGCTCGGGCAGCCAGCAGGTCTATATTATGAACGCCGATGGCAGCAATCAGCGCCGGATCACCTTCTTCGGTGGCCGTGCGGCGACGCCTGAATGGAGCCCACGCGGCGATCAGATCGCCTTCACCCATATCGCGGGCAATTTCCGCGTCGCGGTGATGAATCCCAGCGGCGGCGGGTTGCACGATCTGACCGATGGCTGGCAGGATGAAGCACCGACCTGGGCGCCCAATGGCCGGGTGATCCAGTTCTTCCGGACAGAGCGCAATTCGGGGCGGGCATCGTTGTGGCAAGTCGACCTGACCGGGCGTAATTTGCGCAAGCTGCCGACCCCGGTGGATGCGTCCGACCCGGCCTGGGGGCCGGTGCTGCCCTGAGATTGGGAAGTGCAATTTGAATTGCGGTAAATGAAGGAGAATGAGCATGAAAAGGAAGCTAGCCACCAGTGTCATACTTGCGAGCGTGGTGGCGCTGGCCGCCTGTCAGAGCAAGGCTCCGGGCACATTGCCGCCGCAGCCTGCCGGGTCGACCCCGCCGCCGAGCGATAGCGCCGGGCCGATCCCGGGCAGCCAGGCGGATTTCGAAGCCAGGATGGCTGGCCGGCAGGTGATCTATTTCGATCTGGATCACTACAATATCGATTCGAAATCGGCGGTGGCGCTGCAGCAGCAGGCGCAATGGCTGATGCAGTATCCGAACAAGCGGGCCACAATCGAGGGGCATTGCGACGAGCGCGGTACGCGCGATTACAATCTCGCGCTGGGTGAACGCCGGGCCAATGCGACCAAGAACTACCTTGTCAGCCTGGGGGTGGATTCCAACCGCCTGTCCACCGTTTCCTATGGCAAGGAACGCCCGGTGGCGCTGGGTTCGGATGAAGCGGCCTGGGCGCAGAACCGCCGCGCGGTGACCGTCACCATCGACTGACAGGACCTATTTTCATGCAGGGGGCCGGTTCCGCTGGAATAGCGGGCCGGCCTTCTCTATTCTGGCAGAATGTATGTGAGGCGTATCTGATGGCACGTCCCCGCCGTTCGAACGATTGGGGTTTTCCGCGCTGGCGGGGTTATGGCAGCGCGCGCGAGGCTACGCAGGTGCGCCTGTGCGACCGGCATGGTTGCGAAGAACCGGGCGATTGCCCCGCGCCCAAGGCGCCCAACAGCCGTGACCGGTGGTATTTCTGCCAGCGCCATGCCGCCGAATACAACGCCGGCTGGGACTATTTCGCGGGGCTGGATGAAGCGGAAGCCGCCGAACGCGCCAGTTCCGAACGGCGCGACAATTCAGGCTATGCCGAATCCGCGCATTACGGCTGGGCCGGGTCCGGCGATGGCAGCCGCAGCGCCGATGAAATGCGGGCACTGGAGGTTCTGGGTCTCGATCCCGATGCCAGCTTCGATGCGGTGAAGAAAGCCTGGCGGAACAAGGCCAAGGAAGTGCATCCCGATGTCCGCCCGGGGGACGAGGAAGCGGCCAAGGCATTCCTCGCGCTGCAACTCGCCTATGACGTTCTGCGGCAGGCGGAAGAACGGCGTGTCTGGTATGGCACGGCGGGGAAAGGCTGACGAACACCCGTTTTCCTGCGGGGGCATCGCGGAGACAGCCTGAGAGATAACGAACGGTGCCGGTGAAGGCGCCAAATGTATTGGCGCGCTTCCGTTTTCCACTCTGCCGTCTGGTTGGTGCGCGCGCCCGCGAATACATGGGCGCGCGGCGGCCTGTGGCCTGGCGCTTATTTCGGCGCCAGCACCATCAGCATCTGCCGCCCTTCGAGTCGCGGATAAGCTTCGACCTTGGCGATTTCTGCCACATCGTCCTGCACGCGGCGGAGCAGGTCCATGCCGAGTTGCTGGTGGCTCATTTCACGGCCGCGGAAACGCAGCGTGACCTTGACCTTGTCCCCATCCTCGATGAAGCGATGCACGTTGCGCAGCTTCACGTCGTAATCGTGCGTGTCGATATTGGGACGCATCTTGACCTCTTTGATATCCTGGGTCTTCTGCGTCTTGCGGGCGGCATTGGCCTTTTTCTGCGCTTCGTAGCGGAATTTGCCAACATCGAGGAATTTGCACACTGGCGGATCGGCGTTGGGTGAAACCTCGACCAGATTGAGGCCTGCATCGGCCGCCTGTTCAATGGCTTCGCGCGTGTACATCACGCCGATATTCTCGCCGTTCTCGTCGATGACGCGGACTTTATCGGAGAGAATCATATTGTCGTAGCGAGGCCCGCTCTTGACGGGCGGCGTCATCATGCGCCGGGGTGGACGAGGTATAGTAGGTTCTCCTCAGGTGTTACTTCGCGGATGCCTCTTAAAGAGATTCGCGCCTTTGCGAAAGAGGCAGCATGGGCCATTGGCCCGCAAAAATGGCTAATTCTCCGCGCGCCATAAGGGAAACCGCGTCAACCGCCCTTGCGCCGGAACCGCGGCGTCAATGGACAGGGCCGGCTGCATCGCGGCAATGATCGCTGGATCGCTGGCATCCATCCCGCCGGTCAAGGCCCCGAATGCGGGAATAATCATGCGGTTGGGGCCATCGCGATCCGAGCCGATGACCGCGCATGGCTTGCGGATGTGGCGTTGTTTCACTGTCAGGCAGAAGCGTGGGTGAAAATGTCCCGATATTTCGGGCCGCATTTCCCCCGTTCGCGCTCGATGGCGAAGCACGATGCCCGCGTCTTCGGCTTCGTCCGCCGTGCTGCCCAGCCCCGCAGGCATGGAGTGGGCATCGTGATTGCCGGTGATCCATATCCAGTCCGTTACGCGGACGAGAGCGGCAAGCATTCCTGCTGCATGCGGTTCCATCCGCTCAAATCCCGCATCGTCATGGAATGAATCCCCCAGGCAGAATACCCGCCTGGCACCAGTTTCCTTGATCGTGCCGGCCAGCCGGATCAGCGTTTCGCGGCTGTCATAGGGCGGGAGAAACTGCCCATGTGTGGCGTAGAAGCTCGCTTTTTCGAGATGCAGATCGGCGACCAGCAAGGCCGAACCGCGTGGGCGGAACAACGCGCCGCTGCGCGTCAGCCACCATTCCTCACCAGCGAACGAAAGGGGAACCATCGCTTGTGCTTGCCGTATGCGCTGCAACTTGGCAAGGCCGTATCCATGAACGACTGGTCCGCTCACACCGCCCGTGCGAAAACGTGGTTTGAAACCCTGCGCGACGACATTTGCGCCGCTTTCGAAGAGATTGAGCGCGAGGCGGGCAGCGAGGCACGGTTCGAATATACGCCGTGGAAACGCGCGGCGGAGGATGGCGTAGATGGCGGCGGCGGCACACGCGGCCTGATGAAAGGCCAGGTGTTCGAAAAAGTCGGTGTCAACGTTTCAACGGTGAAGGGGGAATTCGCCCCTGAATTCGCCAAGACCATTCACGGCGCGGGGGCGGAAAATCGCGGTTTTACCGCCACCGGTATCAGCCTGGTCGCGCATATGGCCAATCCGCATGTCCCGGCGGTGCATATGAACACCCGCTTCCTGACCACCAGCCGGGCATGGTTCGGCGGCGGGGCCGATCTCAATCCGCCGATCCCGGATGAAGAGGATACGCGCGATTTCCACGCCGCATTCCAGCAGGCTTGCGATGCGCACGATCCGGATCATTATCCGCGCTTCAAGCAATGGGCGGACGATTATTTCTATATTCCCCATCGCGGCGTACATCGCGGGGTGGGCGGGATTTTCTACGATCATCTCGAATGCCCCGATGAAGCCGAATGGGAACGGCATTTCGCCTTTACGCGCGCTGTCGGCGCCACTTTCCTCGCGATTTTCCCGCAACTGGTGCGCCGCCGCATGGCGCTTGCCTTCGATGCGGAAGAAAAACAGCGTCAGCTCGAATGGCGCGGCCGCTATGCCGAATTCAATCTGGTCTATGATCGCGGCACCCTGTTCGGCTTGAAAACAGGCGGCAATATCGATGCGATCCTGATGAGTCTTCCACCCGAAGCGGTGTGGAATTGATGAGTTGAACACCGCTTGCGCCTGCGAATTCGCAAGGCGTGATTTGTTTGCCATTGCATTGCAACAGGAATTGTCCACATCATGGCCACGATGCTGCGACAATACGAGCTTGTTGAACGAGTAAAGGCCTACGCACCGGACGCGGATGAAGCACTGCTCAACCGCGCCTATGTTTACACCGTACAGAAGCATGGCACGCAAAAGCGCGCTAGCGGCGACCCGTACTTCAGCCATCCGGTCGAAGTTGCGGGATTGATGACCGAGCTGAAGCTCGATCAGGAAACCATCGTCACCGCCCTGCTACACGATACGGTGGAAGATACCCTGGCCACGACGGAGGAGATCGACAGGCTCTTCGGGCCGGAAATCGCCCGGCTGGTCGATGGCGTGACCAAGCTTTCCAAGATCGAGGCGATGACGGAAAGCGAACGCGCGGCCGAAAACCTGCGCAAGTTCCTGCTCGCGATGAGCGAGGATTTGCGCGTGCTGCTGGTCAAGCTGGCGGACCGGCTGCACAATATGCGCACGCTCCATTTCATCAAGAGCGAGGAAAAGCGTCGCCGCATCGCCCGCGAAACGATGGATATCTATGCCCCGCTGGCGGAGCGGGTGGGCATGTACGAATACATGCGCGAGATGCAGATGCTGGCTTTCGAGCAACTGGAGCCGGAAGCCTACGCCATGATTACCGGGCGGCTCGACCAGATCCGCAGCACCGAAGGCGGGCAGGTCGATGCGATCGCGCTCGCGATCAAGCAGGCGCTGGCCGAGGCAGGGGTGCGCGTGGAAATCTCCGGCCGCGAGAAGCATCCCTATTCGATCTGGAAGAAGATGGCGGAACGCCATGTCAGCTTCGAACAGATCACCGACATCATGGCCTTCCGCGTGCTCGCCGACACGACGGACGATTGCTATCGGGTGCTCGGTATCCTGCACACCACCTGGCAGATGATTCCGGGCCGCTTCAAGGATTACATTTCCACACCCAAGTCGAACGGCTATCGCTCGCTCCACACATCGCTGATCTACGAGAATTCGATGCGCATGGAGGTGCAGATCCGCACGCGTGACATGCACCGCACCAACGAATTCGGGCTCGCGGCGCACTGGGCCTACAAACAGGGCGGGCAGCCGGACGGGCAAGTGGGCTGGCTGCGCGATCTTATCGAAATCGTCGATGCCAGCCACGATCCGGAAGAGCTGCTCGAACATACGCGCCTGGCGATCTATCAGGATCGCATTTTCGCGTTCACGCCCAAGGGTACGCTGTTCCAGTTGCCCAAGGGGGCGACACCGGTCGATTTCGCCTTTGCGGTGCATACCGATCTGGGGGCACAGGCGGTGGGGGCCAAGATCAACGGCCGCCATATGCCGCTGCGCACGCAGCTCAACAATGGCGATGTGGTTGAGATCATCAAAAGCGAAGGGGCCAGTCCCGAACTCTCGTGGCTGGGCTTTGTCGTCACCGGCAAGGCGCGCGCCGCCATCCGCCGCGCGGTGCGGCAGAAGGAACGCGCCGAAATCGCGGTGCTCGGCCGCCAGTTGTTCGAGGAAATCTGCGATCGCCTGCCGACGAAGATCGGCAAGAAAGCCGTGCGCGAAGCGATGAAGCGGCTCGACTTCGATGAGGAAGACGATCTGATGGCGGCCATTGCCACCGGCAAGATCACCGATTTCGAAGTGATGGAAGCGCTGGTGCCCGGCAGCGCGCGCAATCTCGCCGAACCGGGCGCCTGGCCGCGGCAGGAACGGGCCATCTCGATCAAGGGGCTGACGGCGGGGGCGGGCTTCCGTCTGGCCGACTGCTGCCATCCCGTGCCGGGGGACCGGATCGTTGGTCTCAAGAAGCCGGGGCAGGGGGTGGAAGTCCATACCATCGATTGCCTCGAACTGGCCAATGGCGTGGATGCCGACTGGATCGATCTGTCCTGGGGCGAACGTTCCAATGGGGCGATCGGGCGCTTGCAACTGGTGCTATATAATCGCACCGGCACGCTTGCCGAAGTCACCGGTATTTTTGCCAAGAACCATGCGAACGTCACCAATCTGCAGATGGTGCAGCGCGATGGACCCTTCGGCAATTACGAGGTGGACCTGGAAGTGGAAGACCTCGCCCACCTCGCCCGGATCGTCAGCGCCCTGCGCGCCAGCGATGCCGTGGCGGAAGCGGAACGGATTTAGCGCAGCGCCGTTCATCGGTGCCATGAATAAAATGCCGATTGCGATCATCGGATAGCTTGCGAAAGCGATAAGTCGCAGCTAGGGCGCTTAGCCATCGGGCGAACGGAGCGGTGGCCGAGTGGTCGAAGGCGCACGCCTGGAAAGTGTGTATACGGTAACCCCGTATCGAGGGTTCGAATCCCTCCCGCTCCGCCACTTCAGTCCCTGAGTGGGCACTGCGTTTACGCCACCGCCCGACACCA
>CAYXMY010000118.1:0-7886 GCA_964466155.1 uncultured Caenibius sp.
GAAAATATAACTGTTCCAGTCGGGATGGAATCCTTTTCGCATATCCGCATATTCCCAAGCACGGCGAACTCCGCTTTAGAAAGGGCTTGGGCTGGGGACGAAAGATGACCGAAGCAGAGCATGATCCGGCGCCGCACGCGCTGACCGCACGGCAAGCCAACTACGCACTGGTGGTGTTCCTGCTGGCCTACGTGCTGTCCTTCGTGGATCGGCAGATCCTCGCGCTGATGGTCGATCCGATCCGGCATGATCTCGGCCTCAGCGATATTCAGATCGGATTGTTGCAGGGGTTTGCCTTTGCCGTCCTCTACGCGGTCATGGGATTGCCGTTCGGCATGCTGGCGGATCGGGTTTCCCGCCGCCGGATTATCGCCGTGGGCGTCGTTTTCTGGAGCCTGGCCACCGCGATGTGCGGCCTTGCCCGCAGCTTCGCCACCCTGTTCATGGCGCGGATCGGCGTCGGTGTCGGCGAAGCCGCGCTATCGCCCGCCGCGCATTCCTTCCTCAGCAGCGCTTTCCCGCGCGAGAAGCTGGGCCGCACCATGGCGATCTACAATCTCGGGGTCACCGGCGGCACGGGTATCGCGCTCATCATCGGCGGCGCGGTCGTCCAGTTCATCGCCAGCAGCGGCAATGTCCACTTGCCATTGCTGGGCGAATTGCGCGCCTGGCAGACCGCGTTCCTCGTCGTGGCCGCACCGGGCCTGCTGATTGCCTTGATGGTCCTGGCGACGAAGGAACCGCCCCGCCCCCAGGCCACCAGCCAGGCAGGCAAACGCAACCTCCCTTTGGGCGAAGTGTTCCGGTATCTGTGGACCAACAAGCGGACGTTCCTCAGCATCTATCTGTCTGCCGGGATGTTCGGAATTTACGGTTACAGTCTGGCGGGGTGGTATCCGGCCCTGCTGCAACGCAATTTCGGGCTCACCGCTGGCGAAGCGGGGACGATCCTGGGTCTGGCCTACGCCCTGATGGGCAGCCTCGGGCTGGTCAGCGGCGGCATGCTGGCCGACCGGCTGGCGAAGAAAGGGTATTTCGATTCCAATCAGCGCGTGGTGGCATGGGTCGGCGCGGCTGTCGTCATTCCCGCCACGATCACCCCGTTGATGCCGAACATGACGCTCCTCACAATACTGCTCGTTCCCTCGATTTTCCTGTTCTACAATTTCTTCGGCTGCTCCATCGCGGCCATTCAATTGGCTTCGCCGCTGTCGATGCGGGGGACCAATTCCGCGATCTATCTCATGATCAACAGCTTCATCGGCCTATCGGTCGGCTCGGTCGCCGCACCAGTGACCAACAAATACCTGTTCGGCGGTGAAAACCTTGCCATGGCTCTGGCGGTCGTCACAGCGGTCGGCTGCGGCTGTGCCGGGCTGTTCGCGTTCTGGGGCCTGCGCTCCTACGGCCAGCTTGCGGAACGGCAGGCGGAATTGATCGCGCAGCAAACGCAGGCGGCGGCTGCCTGATCTTATTGCCTCGCCGCCGGTTCAGGCGGCGTGTGTCAATTCGTGCTTCAGCACTTTGCCTGCCGCATTGCGCGGGAGATCGTCGACAAACACCACGCTGCGCGGCACCTTGTAATTGGCCATGTTGGCGCGCGACCAAGCGATAATGTCCTGCTCGCTTGCCCCTGCATCCGGGCGCGGGACGACGAAGGCCTTGCCCACTTCGCCCAGCCGCTCGTCCGCCACGCCGATCACCGCCACCATGGCAATCGCCGGATGGCGCGCCAGCAGGCTTTCCACTTCCGCCGGATAGACGTTGAAGCCGCCGGAAATATACATATCCTTGAGCCGCCCGGTGATCCGGACATAGCCCGCATCGTCCATCGATCCGACATCGCCGGTATGCAGCCAGCCCGCAGAATCGATCGCTTCGGCGGTGGCTTGCGGATCGTCCAGATAGCCCACCATCATCGCCGGGCCGCGCACGCGGATTTCGCCACTTTCGCCGCGCGGCAGTTCCCGCCCGTCAGCCCCGGCGATAATCACTTCGTTGCCCGGCAGCGCGCAGCCGACCGTGTTGGCGATCAGGTCCGCCGGATCGCCCGGCACGCAACTGGTGATGACGGTGTATTCGCTCATCCCATAAGCGGTGGTGAGGTCTTTCATCCCCAGTTCGTCGCGGATGCGGTCGATCAGCACCGCCGGAACCGAGGTGGAACCGCTGGTCCCCCCGCGCAGGGAGGAACTGTCGAACGGATGCTTTTCCCGCTCCGCCAGCAGCATCTGGAAAATCGTCGGCGGGCCGGGGAAGAAGTTGATCCGGTCCTGTTCGATATGGCGGATCGCCTGCTGCACATCGAACTGCGCCATCGGATACATCACCGCCCCGGTGATGAGGCAGGCCACCCAGCCCACCTTGAAGCCGAAGCTGTGAAAGAACGGGTTCACGATCAGATAGCGCTCACCCCGCGCAAGGCCGGTGTTGGCCACCCACATCGCGATCTGCGGGATGACCCGGCCATACGTCATCATCACCCCCTTGGGCAGCCCGGTGGTGCCGGAAGTGAAGATCATGTCGGACACGATATCGGGATGCAGCGCGTCGAACGCCGCCGCCACGGCGGGATCGTCCGCCCCCTTCCCGCTGGCGGTGAAAGCGGCAAAGCCGGTGTCGAGCAGGACGGTTTCGGCCAGATCGGGCAGATCCTCCTCCGCCAGCAGCGCGCGATAGTCCTGCCCGAGGAATTCTTCGACCGTGAACAGCAGGCGAGAACGGGTGCGGCGCAGGATATCGCCCGCCTCGTGCCCCTTGAACCGGGTGTTGAGCGGGATCAGCGTGGCCCCGCAAATCATCAGGCCGACAGCGGCCACCACCCATTCGCGGCTCTTGGGCGCCCAGATGGCGATGCGATCCCCTTCGCGGACGCCGCGCCGCAAAAGGGCCGATGCCGCCGCGCGACATTGGCCCCATAGCTGGTTGAAACTCCAGGTTTTACCTTGTTCGACCAGCGCCGGGGCATCGCCCCAGCGCCGGGCAGCGAGCGCTGCCGCATGCGGAATAGTCTGCGGCAGCGCTTCTGCCATTGTCAGGCGACTTCGAACAGCCCCGCAGCGCCCATGCCACCCGCGATGCACATCGACGCGACGACATACTTCACGCCGCGGCGCTTGCCTTCGATCAGCGCGTGGCCGACGAGGCGGCTGCCGGTCATGCCGAAGGGGTGGCCGATGGCGATGCCGCCGCCGTTGACGTTCAGCTTTTCGGGATCGATACCCAGCTTCTGCTGGCAATACACCGCCTGCGAAGCGAACGCTTCGTTGATTTCCCACAGGCCGATGTCGTCGATCTTGAGGCCAGCACGCTCCAGCAGCTTCGGAATGGCGAAGACCGGGCCGATGCCCATTTCGTCCGCCCCGCAGCCAGCGACCTGGAAGCCGCGATAGATGCCCAGAACCGGCAGGTTTTCCTTCTGCGCGGTGGCCAGATCCATGACTACCTGCGCCGAAGCGCCATCGGAAAGCTGGCTGGCGTTACCGGCGGTGACGTTCTTGCCTTCCTGGATGACGAGGCCGTTCTTGAACACCGGCTTCAGTTCAGCCAGCTTTTCATAAGTCGTGCCCGCCCGGATACCTTCATCCTTGGTCAGCGTGACTTCTTCCTTGCCGGTTTCGTTGCCTTCCTTGTCGAACAGCGCCTTGGTGACGGTGATCGGCACGATCTCTTGATCGAACTTGCCTGCTTCCTGCGCTGCGGCGGCGCGCTGCTGGCTGAGCGCGGCGAACCGGTCCTGCGCTTCGCGGCTGATGTTGTAGCGGTCAGCCACGACTTCAGCGGTTTCGATCATCACCATGTAGGCGTAAGGATCGTGTTCCTTCACGAATTCGGAGCGATTGCGCCACTGCGGCGCATGCTTGTTGATCGTGAGAGAGACGTTTTCCGTGCCGCAGGCCAGCGCCACGTCGATTTCGTTGGCGATGATGCCGCGCGCTGCGAAAGCGATGGCATTGAGGCCCGAGGAGCACTTGCGGTCCATCGTGAAACCGGCGGTCGAATCCGGCAGAACCGAACCGTGCACAGCCAGACGGCCCAAGTTATAGCTCTGCGTGTTCCACTGGTTGGCACAACCCATGTACACGTCATCGATGCGGGCCGGATCGATGCCCGCACGTTCGATCGCGGCGTTGACGACATGAGCAGCCATCAGCGGTGCCTCGGTGTCGTTGAATGCACCGCGATAGGCTTTGCCAACGGCGGTCCGGGCGGTGGATACGATAGCTGCTTCGCGCATATGCAATTCCCTGATTAAAAGCCGTGCATGTTGGTGGGGCCCCAATAGGCCCGCATTTCGCTCACTTCGTTGGCATCGTTGAAACGGAACGTGTCGATCACATCGATCCGCTGATCTTTGCCGTCGTAATGGAGATTAACCGAGAAGGGGAACACCGCATAGTCCTGCACCACGCGAACCGGCCCTTCCAGCTTGAGCTTGGCGCCGGTCTTCATCGATTCTGCATAGAATGCGCGGATCGCATCACGGCCGACATGCTTGGGCGTGCCGATAGGGTCCTCCACCGTAGCGTCCGCGGCATAGAGCGCGGCGACGCGGTCCGGGCTGCCAGCACCGAATGCGGCGACGTATTCTTCCACTGCGGCGGCCATCTTGGCTGGATCGGGCATTGTCCTACTCCGTTGTATCGCGGTTGCGGCACTGCCGCTCGCGGATGGTGATTCACTCTGCAAAAGCTCGTCCGCCGCCGTGGCGGGCGGACTGGCGAAAACGACCGTCATCAGACACGTGATGCCCGCAGCAGCCGTTTTCAAGCCCGTCATTGCTTCCTTACTCAGGGAAATAGCGGTTGATCGTATCGACCACACAGGCCGGACGATCCTTGCCTTCAATCTCGATCGTCACGCGGATGATGGCCTGGATCGCGCCGCCCTTCACTTCTTCCACCGTAACGATTTCGCCGGTGCCGCGAATGCGCGAACCGACCACCACCGGGTTGAGAAAGCGGGTCTTGTCCATGCCGACATTCACGCCCGCGGAAAACCCGCGCACATCGATCATCTGCGGCATGAACATGTTGACCAGGCTCAGCGTCAGATAGCCGTGGGCGATGGTCGCGCCGAAGGGGCCATCCTTGGCCTTCACCGGATCGACGTGAATCCATTGATGATCGCCGGTGCAATCGGCGAAGGCATCGATTCGGCCCTGTTCGATGGTCAGCCATTCGCTGGGTTCCAGCGCCGTGCCTTCCTTGCCGACGAGATCGCGCGGGCTTTCGAAGATGACTGCCATGGATCAGGCCCTCTGGCTGGAAACCGAAACGATTTCGCCGGTCATATACGAGGCGAGATCGCTCGCCAGGAACATCATCACGTTGGCGATTTCCCACACTTCCGCCGGGCGCTTGAACGCTTCGCGTTCCACCAGCTTGTCCAGCGTTTCCTGCGTCGTCACCTTGGCGAGGAACGGGTGCATCGCGAGCGAAGGCGACACGGCATTGATGCGCACGCCGTATTCGGCCGCTTCGATGGCCGAGCAGCGGGTAAAGGCCATCACGCCCGCCTTGGCCGCGGCGTAATGCGCCTGGCCCTTCTGCGCACGCCAGCCGAGGACGGACGCGTTGTTGACCATCGCGCCCGACTTTGCCGCATACATCGTCGGCAGGAATGCCCGGGTCATGCGGAACAGGCTGGTCAGCGTCACGTCGAGCACGCGGTGCCACTGGTCGTCCGTCATGTCGACGACATCGACTTCGCCGCCAAGACCGGCGTTGTTAATCAGCACATCGACTTTGCCCAGCGCGGCCAATGCGCCATCGCGCAGACCCTGCACGTTGTCTTCGTTGGTCACGTCGCAGACGTAAGTCGCCGGGCGCTCGCACTTCAGTTCATCCGCGATGCGATCGGCCGCTTCGCCCAGACGGCGTTCATGGAAGTCGCTGATAAGCACCTTGGCGCCTTCTTCGACGGCGCGCTTGGCGGCGGAATAGCCGATGCCGGTGCCCGCTGCGGCGGTGATGACGACAGTCTTGCCCTTCAGCAGATCGCGGGGTTCAGGATAAACGGGAATCAGGCTCATTTGTCACCTCTGGGTTCGCGGGGCAGGCCAAGGCCGCGTTCCGCGATGATGTTGCGTTGAATCTGGTTGGTGCCGCCGTAGATCGTGTCCGAACGGCCAAACAGGAACATGTTGGGCAGCGCGCTCCATTCATATTCCTCGCCCTCGGCGATCTCGCCAGCCTGGCCGAGAACGTCCATGGCCAGCTCGCCAAGATCGCGGCGCCATGTGGCCCACTGGATCTTGTAGGTCAGCGCCGCGCCGTCGATCTGGCCGGTATCGGCATTCGACAGCATCCGCAGCGCGCCATAGCGCATCAGGCGCAGGCCGATTTCGGCCTTGGCGATACGCTGGCGGACGATGGCATCCTTGTAGAAACCGTTGGCCTTGGCCACTGCGACGATCTCGTCCAGTTCGTTGCGGAAGCCCATCTGCTGCCCCAGCGTGGACACGCCGCGTTCGAACGCCAGCAGGCCCATCGCCACGCGCCAGCCATCGCCGGGTGTGCCGATCAGGCTGTTGGCCGGGCAACGGGCATCTTCGAAGAAGGTTTCGTTGAATTCGGCATCGCCGTTGATCTGTTTGATCGGGCGAACCTCAACCCCCGGCTGATGCATATCCATCATCAGGAAAGTGATGCCCTTCGGCCCCTTGGACCCTTCCTCGCTGCGGGCAACGACGAAAATCCAGTCCGAATAGTGCGCCAGGCTGGTCCAGACCTTCTGGCCGTTGACCACCCATTCATCGCCTTCCAGCCGCGCCTTGGTGCGGACATTGGCAAGGTCGGAGCCCGCGTTGGGTTCGGAATAGCCCTGGCACCAGATCTGCGTGCCGTTGGCGATGCCGGGGAGGAACTTGGCCTTCTGTTCTTCCGTGCCGAACGCTAGGATCGTCGGCCCGGCCAGTTCCACACCGATGTGGTTGGCGCGGTTCGGGCCGCCTGCGCGGGCATATTCTTCCGCGAAGATCACCTGCTGCGCGATGGTAGCGTTGCGGCCGCCCCATTCTTCCGGCCAGCCGATCACCGACCAGCGGTTTTCCGCCAGCCGCTGTTCCCAGTCCTTGCGGCGTTCGATCATGCTGTTCATCCCAGGCAGGCCCTTGATGTCAGCGAAATCGCCGTTCAACTGGCTTTGCAGCCATTCGGCGCATTCGGCGCGGAATTCTTCTTCCGCCTGCGAAAAGCCCAGCTTCATGCCGCCTCTCCCATGATCAGAGCGGCAACCTGTTCGCGGTGCCAATCGCCATTGCCGTACATGCTCAGGATCGAGCGAGCGCGCTTGAAGAACAGATGCGTATCGTGTTCCCAGGTGAAACCGATCCCCCCATGAAGCTGGATCATGTTGCCCGCGCACATGAAGTAGGTGTCGGCGCAGAAGCTCTTGGCCGAATGGAGCGCCAGTTGCGCCTCGTCCGAACCTTCGTCCACCGCGCAAGCCGCCCAATACACTGCCGAGCGGGCCTGTTCGATATCCACCATCATATCCGCCAGACGATGCTTGTACGCCTGATAGGAACCGATCTGGCGGCCGAACTGCACTCGTTCCAGCGAGTAGGCCACCGTACGGTCGAGCGCTTCCTGCGCCCCGCCCAGTGCCTCGGCGGCAAGGCAGATCCATGCCCCGGCCTGCAACGCGTGGCGCGCTGCGGCGGCATCGGCCAGCGGCTCCGCCTCCACCCCTGCCAGCGAAACGGTGGCGAGCGGGCGGGTCTGGTCCATCGTGGTGTGGCTGGTGACCGAAACGCCCGGCATGTCCTTGCGCACGATCGGCTTGTTCGTCGGGATCACCGTGACCATGAGCTTGTAGATCTCGTGGAACTCGGCCGCTTCCGTCTCCGCCGTACCGGTCATGCCGGACAGCTTCTTGTACAT
>CAYXMY010000119.1:0-3804 GCA_964466155.1 uncultured Caenibius sp.
CGTGGTGATCGATCACAAGAGCAAGGCGCAGGTGACTGGGATCGGCTTGCCGCTGGATGAAGATTACGCCGAATTCGTTGCCGAGGCGGAAGGCGATGTTGAAACCGCGCTTTCCCGGCTCAAAGGCGGTGCGCGCAAGGATCGCGAAGCGATTATAGAGGCCGCGCGTCTGGCGGCCCGGCGCGCGGCGCAGCGCTGGTCGGGCAAGAAGCCGCAAGTGAAAGTTCTGCTGACGGAAGGCTGACAGGCATGAAATGGACGTCGCTACTAGCCATCTATGCTTTGTTCTGGGTCATGACCGCCTTTGTCATGCTGCCTTTCGGCGTTAGGACGCATGATGAGGCAGGGCTCAAGAAAATTCCGGGGCAGGCGGACAGCGCCCCGGCCCATTTCCGCCCCGGCTTGCTCGCGTTGCGGGCCAGTGCGATCGCGGCGGTGATGTGCGGTCTCTTCTATGCCAATTACGTGAATGGCTGGATCTCGTTCGAAGACCTTAACGTGTTCGGCAAACCGCCGATGGCCGACAAAGAACCTGCCATTTATCGCGATTGACGGAATAATCCCGCCATCGGTTATTCGCGCAGGCGTTCGATGGCTTGCGCCAGCGATACATAGAGCTTGCCCATGTCCGATGACAGCAGCGTCACGCTGAGCGCATGGCCGTCGCGGGTCGAAAGAAGCTGGCGCAGCATCGCTTCGAAATCGTGGACATAACGGTTCACGTGGCCGCGGAACGTTTCGTCATTCTGGTAGATTTCGCTCACCGTGCGGCTTTCCGCGTGATCGAGCAGGCGCACCGCACGGCGGGTGAAGATCCCCCGATCTCCACGCAGATAAGCGGCCCAGGCGGTGTCGGAAACGTCGGTCGACAATGCCTTGGCGATATCGATTGCGCTGGAGTTCAAGGTTTCGGTGATCAGTGCGGCGCGGCGGGCAAAGGCATTGTCGACTTGCTCTTCCGCTCGTTCGCGGGCCTGCGCGACGCGTGTTTCAAGATGGCCCGTCAGTTCGGTCACTTTCGCTAGTTGATCGCGTAGCTGGATGGCGGCCTCGCGGCTGACGCCCGAGGCATGGGCTGCCGCTTGCTCAAGCTGGCCGATGGCTTCCGCGCTGCGGGCCTTGACGGCGCGATTGATCGCTTCCGCGCTGTCTTCCCCGATACGGGCGGCGAGGCGGGCGGCGGCATCGCTGCTGCCCGTATCGAGATTGGCGATGACGGAACGGGTGGCATCCGCCAGCTTTTCGAGACTGTCGCGCAAATGCCGCTCGCTCTCGGTGGCCAGAGTTTCACTCTCTTTGCCGAGTGTGGCCAATTCGTTGCGCAGCGTGGCCAACTGTTCGGCATGACCTTCGTTGTAAGCGGCAAAGGTCGCGTGAAGCTGTTCCACTTGCTTCATGACCGAAAGGCCATCGCGCTGCGTATTCTGGACATAGTCCGACAAGGCGCGGCCCTTGTCGTGCGCCTGGCTGATCGATTGATTCACCGCTTCGACATTCCCGGCGAAACTGCCGAGATGCTGATGGGCATCGGTGATCGCGGCGGGCAGATCGTTGCGGCTGTGGTCCGCGCTCGCCCGGATGAGTTCGAGCAGACGGACGCTGGCCTCGGTGAGGGAGGCAACCGCTCGATCCATCTCGGTAACGGTCTCACGGCTCGCCGAAACCTGGGTGCCGAGCTGGGTGAGCGCTTCACCGAGATCGTTGCGTACGGCGTGACCTTGCGCGCCGATTTCCTCGATTCGCGCCGAAAGGCCCGAAAGACGGGTTGTGATCGTATCGGCGTGCTGCGCGATTTCGTGGCTCGCGGTGAGATGGGCATCGCGGCGTTCGGCGATGGCGGCATCCAGTTTGACCAGGCGATCCTGCGTATCTGCCAGTTGCTGGTTTTGCCAGTCCTGAACCTGCTCGCGCCGCCGGGTGAATTCCGCGTCCCATGCGGTGCGGCTTTCGGTCGCGGCCGTTTGCGCTTCCGTGTCGATCAGCGCAATCTCGTTGGCGGCATGTTGGAGGCGGCTTTCCAGTTCATGGACAGCCTTGCCCCACGCATCGAGAGCGGTGCTTTCGTTCTGCCAGATGTCCTGCCGCAGCGATGCGACCTGATCGTGCATGGTGGAGATATGCGAACGAAGCGCGTCGAGGGACCGGGTTTCCTCGCCCATCAGGTGTTCGCGGGCGGACGCCATTTCTTCTGTCAGGGTTTGCGCGCGGTGGCGGATGGCGGTCAGCATTTCCACCTCGTGCCCATCCAGTTCGGCGCGGAATGCAAGGCTGCGTTCGTTCAGAGCGGCAAAGCGGCCGGTGGCGATATCGTCCAGCTTGGTTGCCTGCGTGGAGAAAGCGGCCATGGCGGCGTTGACTTGCGCACGCACCGCCTGAACTCGTTGTTCCGCCGCATCGCCGAATTCGTGGAGCCGCTGGAATCCGCTGGTCAGTTCCTGCAACTGATCCTGGGCAACGCGTCCGGCATTCCCGATCTGATTGGTCACATCGCGAGCGGAATTGGCGATAACTGGCAATTCGTTGCGGAGCTTCCCCATATTTTCCAGAGCATTGGTGCTGACACTGGCAATGGATTCAACCTGTGCGCCGTTGTCCTGAATAAGACCGGCCAAACGGTCCGCATGTTGTGAAATCCGCTCCACCGATATCCGGCCGAGCGATTCGAGATCGCGCGATTGCGATGCGATGAATTCACGGGCGAGGCTGAGTTCGCGATTCACCGAAACGAGCCTCTGCTCAAGCTGATTCGATTCCTGGGAAAGCAGGCGGGCGACATCGTTGAAACGACCGGCTTCCCGCTGGCTGCTGCGCATGGCGAGCAGCCACAATGCGACCACGAGTACGACCGGCACGGCCCAGATGGCCAGCCATTCGGTCCATTGCGCGGCGTTCGCACCGGATACTATCGCATCGGTATGAGCCCAGCCGAAAAAGCCCGACCAGGCGATAATGGCGCCCAATGCGAGAACGCCAGCATAAAGAGGGAAGGGGGAGAGTCTTTGTGGATCAAGGCTTTCCACCTCATTCCAGATATCTTCTTCCTGCACCGCCGCTTCCGGCGTTGCCATCGCAAGATGTTGCGCTTCGCTCGTTTCCTCACCGGAACCGAGCGACACTATCCGTGACCCTCCACTCATGCGGCGCAACATATCACGCTTCGGTGAGCAATAAACCCTGCCTTAACCTTCATGCGGCAAGCTGTGGGATATGACGGTTCATGGTCATACGCTCGATCTGACGCTGGCGGCGGTTGCGGGGGACGATCCGGCAATCAAGGCGGAACTGCGTGACGCGTTTTGCGTGAGTCTGACCTATCAGATCGATCTGCTGTCGCGCGCGCGGTGCGATGGCAACTGGCGCGTCGCGGCATCGCGCCTCAGGGAACTCGGGGCGGGCTTCCACGTCGATCAGGTGATCGAACTGGCCGAAGCCGCATTGGCTGCCGCACCGGGCGATCCTGCCGTTTTGCGCCGTTTCCACGCGGTGCTGCGCGATTTGTCCATTTAATAAAGAATAACAACTGCCCGGTCCCGATGGCTTGGCAGAGCGGTGTGGCTGCCCTAGAAGCATGACGCTTCAAACGAAATCGGACCGCTTCCCGTTTTTCTTTTGCTGGCCGCGATTTCCAAGGTGGCGGACGGTTCCGTCGGTCTCGAAATCGCTCTAGAGAGAAACCCGATTTTTCAGGGAGTTCAGCGGGTGCGTGTCGCCCTTCTTTCCATGCTCGATAACGCCGGAGCGCCGGGAGAAGGGCATAAGGCCTTCATTTCCTTCGCCGGTAAGACTCTCGCCCGGCGGCAGATC
>CAYXMY010000119.1:3814-7807 GCA_964466155.1 uncultured Caenibius sp.
GTGGAGTGTGAGCGGGTGGTTTGCCTGGCCGATAATCTCGGCCCGGGGCTGATCGCGTTGCAGCACGAAGTGGAAGCGGCAGGGGCGAAGTTTCACGTTATTTCGGTGCCCCGCGCGCTGTGCGGCCTTGTCTATGCGACGGATGAATTGATCGTGCTGGCCGATGGCGTTCTTCCGCTCGCGGACGAAGCGCAAGATGTGCTGGCCAAAGGGAATGCCGTGCTGGTGGTCTCTGCAGAAGCCGGGATACCTGCGGGATTTGAGCGCATCGATCTCAATCATGCCTGGGCGGGGGCGTTGGCCATGCCGGGAAGGCTGGTGGAACGGTTGAACGAATTGCCGCAGGATTGCGATGGAATCTCCGCCCTGTTGCGGATTGCCCTGCAGGGGCGGGTGCCCGAACGAATGTTGCCCGATGCCGTGCTGGCGGACGGGCGCTGGGCGATGCTGAACAGCAACCAGCAGGCCGCCATGCTCGAACCTGCGTGGTTCAGGCGCCACGCAGCCGCCACCGATCCGTTTTCGCCGGGGCGCTGGCTGGCTTACCGTTTCACCGCGCATTTCGGTGTGACCTGGCTCAATCGCGGCATCCGGCCCGTTTATCTGCTGCTATGCGCTGCCTTGCTGCTGTGCGGGGCGGTTCTGGCCGGATGGATGGGGCGGATTCCGGCAGGATTTGCCGCTCTTGCGCTGGCGTGGCTGTTTGCCGATGCCGGGCAGTCTCTCGATCGTGGGGAGCGCGCCGGTAACAATGGCAGCTTCCTGTTGGCCAAGTCGCTGCGCGCTTTTGCCATCGTGGCGGATATCGGGATCGTCATTTTGCTTGCGCTGGCGATGGACGGCATGTTCGCGTCCCTGTTCGAACTGCTGTTTGTGCCGCTGGCCTTGATCGGGTTGATCTGGCTCGTGCCGGGCCTTTCGCGGAGCCGCTGGAGCAGAGTCTTCGGAGATCGTCCGCTACTGGCGATTATCCTCGGTTTCGGGGGGCTGGCGGACGTTTTGCTACCCCTGTCCCAATGTCTCATTTTGGTACTGATCACTTGCGGGATTATCTTGTCCCTTGCGCACGGGAGGCTTACGCAAAATTAATCAAGGGGCGATATCGCGATACGATGATGGAATCCGGCATGTCCCAATTCGGCGATCGAACAACGGAAGAAATTCTGTCTGATGCGCTGGCGCGCGGGGATAGCGCCTTGGCGTCTGTCGCGCCGGTTTTGGGCCATCTGCTTGAAAACGACGATCAATCGTTGTTCACGGATGAAATTGTCGCCCGCATGCGGGGCATGCTCCAGCATCTCGCCCGGCAATTGCTAGCCGCGCAGGGCGAAGCGGGCGGCACGCCCAATCCCGCAGATTTTTCCGAATGTGCGTTTGAGCGTTTAACCAGGTTGCTAACGGGTAATGCCGCGTTGCGGGGCCATGTGCATGCCTTGGCTTTGGAATACCGGCTTTGCGATACCCTGCAGGTGCGCATGGGTTTGGATGCGGTCGTGCCTCCGGTGTTGCAGGCGCACATCGGCGCATCGCAACCCGATCCGTCATCCGAAGCGATGGGGATGCTCACCGCGCAAGCCCGGTTCTGCCAGCAGCAGCGGCGAATGGAATTACCCCTGGCGGAATTGCCGGAGGAATTGTTTCAGACTGTCCTGCAAGTGTGGAAAGGCCAATCGGCGGAGCAGGAGCAGGCGCACGTGGCTGCCGCTCAGGCAGGCTTGAACGATGCGTTCCACGCGCATGAAAGCCGCCTTGACCTGATGAAGCGCTTCCTTGCCAGCGCGAAGGAATACGAAGCAGCCGCTCTCGATGTCGCGCATGCGGGGGTGCCGTTGTTCGTCACGGCCCTGGCCAGGGTGACGGGGCAAGATCGGGCCAGCGCAATACTGGCGCTTCATGACCGGCGGATGATGCGTCTGGCATTGCTGCTGCGGGCGGCGGGCGCCTCGGCAGCGACTATCGAACGGCAACTCGCCTGGCTTCACCCCGATACCGTCGCTCCTCGCGGTTTCGATGCGATTGACGCGCATCAGGCGACGTTGATCCTTGCCCAGTCGCCTGCCCATGCTTTCGGGTGACCCATGATCGGGATCGGCACATTTCGCGCCCACGCGATCAGCGATTCGCAGGAACGGCTGATAGAGGCTGACGAACCGCTGGCCGGTTTGCAACGGCAATGCGGCGGGGAATTGCCGGGTACTATTGCCATTCCGGCCTTGCTGGAACTGGTGCGCAAATGCCGGTCGTTCGGACTGAAGACATCGCAGGCAATCGAGGCGCTGGACGGGGAAAACCGGATCAGCGCCTGGGTTGAAGTGACACCGCGTGACGATGCGCAAGGGTGCGAGATTGCGGTGACCAGTTGGAAATCGCAGCCGGTGAAGCTGGAAAACCTCACCGAATATGCGGAGCGCAAGGCGACGATCGATCGCCAGATGGCGGAATTGTATGCCCGCCTCGACCCTGCGCAGAACGTGCTTGCGGTAGAGGGATATGCGCCGGATCTGGCCGATCTTGTTGGGCGGATGGTGCAAGGAACGGGGCAGCCATGGACGGATTTCGTCACGGTTGTCGGCAACAGCCACCGGCAGCCGCTGCATTGGCGGCTGCTTGATGGGGCGATGCTGGTGATCGACGGTTCCGACAGACGCTGGAAAGCCAATCTTGTTCCCCTTGGGATGCCGGATACGGGAAGCGCCGGGTTTGAATTGCATTTCGTGGCCGATAGGCCACTGGTCCAGTCGCAAATGACTGCCACGCGCGTTATGCGCAAAGCGAAGGAGACAATGGTCGGGCGCGATATCGCCCCCGTCCTGCGTCAGCCGATTGCCCGTATCGTGGCCAATGCGGAAACGATACGCACGCGCCTCGCCGGGCCGCTGGCCGAGGAATATGGCCGCTATGCCAGCGATATCGCGGCGGCGGGCAAGCACCTGCTGGCGCTGGTGGAAGATCTGGCCGATCTTGAAATTGTCGAGGCGGAGAATTTCTCGACCGCGCCGGATCGGATCGATCTGGCCGATGTCGCGCGCCGGGCAGCGGGCATTCTGTCAGTGCGCGCGCAGGAGAAGGGCATTACCCTCGACGCGCCCGGCGAAGGCGCGCATCTCCCGGCGATTGGCGAATTTCGCCGCGTGTTGCAGGTCCTGTTGAACCTTGTCGGCAATGCCATCCATTATGCGCCCAGAGGATCGACCGTCTGGCTGCGCCTTGCCCGCGAAGACGGGATGGCACGGATCGTCGTGGCGGATCAGGGGCCGGGGCTGACGCAGGAACAGCAAGGCAAGGTGTTCGGCAAATTCGAACGCCTTGGCCGCCATGGCGATGGGGGCACCGGGCTGGGGCTTTACATCTCGCGCCGTCTGGCCCGGGCGATGAATGGCGATCTGACGGTGGAAAGCGAATGCGGGAAGGGCGCGCGCTTCATTCTGGATATTCCCGCCAACCAGGTGGTTACCGCAGCTTAGCGCTATAGCGGATTGCAGGCTCGAAGCGCTGAGGCGCTTTTCTATCATGAGGCATAACAAAAAGCCCCCGCCGCGAACGGCAGGGGCTTTTTGGTTTCGTTCCCGCAGCAGGCAGGATGCCTGCCCGGAAATCGGTTCAGCGCTTGTTGAGCGGCACGTAGTCGCGCTGCGTCGGGCCAGTGTAGAGCTGGCGCGGACGGCCGATCTTCTGGCCGGGATCGGAGATCATTTCGTTCCACTGCGCAACCCAGCCGACCGTGCGGGCGAGAGCGAAGAGCGCCGTGAACATGGTCGTCGGGAAGCCGATTGCCGAAAGGATAATGCCCGAATAGAAATCCACGTTCGGGAACAGCTTCTTCTCAGCGAAGTAGGGATCGTTCAGCGCGATTTCTTCGAGGCGCAACGCGGTTTCGAAGACGGGATCGGTGACCTTCAGCGCGTCGAACACTTCGCGCACGGTCTTCTGCATCACCGTGGCGCGCGGATCGTAGTTCTTGTAGACGCGGTGGCCGAAGCCCATCAGGCGGAA
>CAYXMY010000120.1:0-7776 GCA_964466155.1 uncultured Caenibius sp.
GATCTTGCGGCCCGTAAGGCCCGCATCCCCGTCCGGCCCGCCAATTTCGAAGCTGCCGGTGGGGTTGATGTGATAGACCGTGGCATCGGACAGCAGCCCGGCGGGCAGCACATCGGCGACCACGCCCTTCACATAAGCCTTGAGATCGGCCTCCTTGCCGCCCTCGTCATAGCCGGGGGCGTGCTGGGTGGAGACGACGATGGCAGTGGCCGCCACCGGCTTGCCGTCTTCGAAACGCAGGGTGACCTGGCTCTTGGTATCCGGTTCGAGGAAGGGTGCCTTGCCCGAATGCCGATCCTCCGCCATGCGTTGCAGGATCTTGTGGCTGTAATCCAGCGTCGCGGGCATCAGATCGGGGGTTTCGTCGCAGGCGAAGCCGAACATGATCCCCTGATCGCCTGCGCCTTCATCCTTGTTGCCGCTGGAATCGACGCCTTGCGCGATATGGGCGGACTGGGCGTGGAGGTAGTTGGAAAACTCCAGCGTTTCCCAATGGAAACCGTCCTGTTCGTAACCGATGTCGCGCACGACCTTACGCACCGTCTGCTCGATCTCATCGAGCGCGCCGGGCGCCCATGCGCCGTTTTCGAACACGCCCTTGCAACGGATTTCGCCCGCCAGCACGACCCGCTGCGTAGTGGTCAGCGTTTCACAGGCGACGCGCGCTTCGGGATCTTTTGAGAGGAACAGATCGACAATGGCATCGGAAATCTGATCGGCGACCTTGTCCGGGTGGCCTTCGGAAACGCTTTCGGATGTGAACAGATAATTGGCGCGCATGCGGCGTCGATCCTTCGCCTACGGATGGGACAAATTCGATGGCGGGGGTCTAGCCGCGCCGCCATTGTCTGGCAACCAGCGCCAGCGCAATAAGAACCACTGCCCAGCATAGCGGCAGTTTGTTGCCCCACCGGGCGAACAGGGTCGGCGGCAGGGCGGCGGGCACCAGCGCATCGATCCGCTGCGCGGTGTGCTGCGGAATGGCATGGCGCACCACGCCCTGGGCATCGATCACCGCGCTGATTCCGGTGGTGGTGGCGCGCAGCACCGGCATACCTTCCTCGATCGCGCGCAGCCGCGCCTGCGCCAGATGCTGCGGCGGGCCCCAGGCCCCGAACCAGCCATCGTTCGAAGGGTTGAACAGGTAATCGGGCCGGTGCGAACGGTCGATCACTTCGCCCGAAAACGTGATTTCATAGCAGATCTGGAAACCCACCCGGCCCCAAGGCCCGAAATCGAGCGTGCGCGGCCCCGGCCCCGGCCAGAAATCGAGCGCCCCGGCCACTAGGCGGCTGAGCCCCAGTGGCTCCAGAAGCCCGCGCATCGGCAGATATTCGCCATAGGGCACCAGATGCGCCTTGGCATAGCTGCCGCGAATCCGCCCAGCGGGATCGAGCACCGTCACCACATTGCGCGCGCCGATGGCCTGCCCGTTCGCGATTTCGAGATCGACCGCCCCCGTCATCAGCAGGCCACCGTCGCCAATCGCCTGGCCGATCCGCACCCGGGCAAAAGCAGGATCATTCCCGGCAGTGATGCCGGTGTAATATTGCTGCGGATAACCGTCGCGCAGATAGTCGGGCACGCCCGATTCAGGCCACAGCACCAGCCGCCGCTGCCCCGGCACGATGGGCCGGCTGAGATCGGCTATGCGCGCGAACTGCGCTTCGTACTGCCTAGGATCGTTCAGCGCTTCCTGCCGCATATCGGGTTGGACCAGCGTCAATTGCAACTTGCCGCTACGTGCAGGGGGTGTGGGCATGAACGGCACGATGGCCAGCACCCCAGCCACCACCGCCAGCGGCACGAACCGCCGCCGCGCCGCCAGCACGGCCCCGCCTCCCGCGATCAGCGCGGCAAGGCCGGAAAGGCCATAGGTCCCCATCCATGGGGCCACCCCGGCAAGCCCCGGAGAAGCGAAGCCGCCCAGCAGGACCGCGCCCAGCGGGTTCCAGGCATAGCCGGTGAACACCCAGGCACGCAGCCATTCGGCCACGATCCAGCACCCCGCGAAAGCCAGCGCCATGGGCCAGCCCGGCCCAGCGCCCGCGTCCTCCGGCCCCTTGCCGGTCAGCGCGCGTGCAGCGGCGGCGGCAAGCGCGGGATAGACCGCGAGATAGAGCGCAAGCAGCGGCACCGCGAGCCAGCCGAGCACGGCGGGCATTTCCGCCTGATAGGTGAAAGCGGTGGCGATCCAGCAATTGCCGACAGTGAAATGGCCCCAGCCGAACAGCCAGCCCAGCACCGCCGCATCGCGCACGCGCGGCGTCCGGGCAATCAATGCCACCAGAGCCGCCAGCGCGATCAGCGTCAGCGGCCAGAGCGCGAGCGGACGAAAACCCAGCGCGGAAACGAGGCCGAGGAACACGGCCGACCAGCGCGGGTGGCGAAGGCATGATTGCATCATGTGGCTGGCCGATCCCATTGGCGCGGCTTGTGCCGTGGCAATCGCGCCAGCGCAACCCGCCGATGCGAATTTGCTGCCCCCACCG
Source organism: uncultured Caenibius sp. (assembly GCA_964466155.1). Classification (GTDB taxonomy): domain Bacteria; phylum Pseudomonadota; class Alphaproteobacteria; order Sphingomonadales; family Sphingomonadaceae; genus Caenibius. Next base: position 2,493 of record CAYXMY010000120.1, read on the forward strand.
AAGCGGAGAAGCCGTGGCTCAGGAAATTCGCGGGTTACGGAAGGTGACTGAGGACGAAATCCGCCCGCTCGCTGACACTGGCTTTCGGCAGCAGGATCGTTTCGTACCCCAATGCGCCATAGGCGGCGAGAAGCCGGTCATATTCGGCAATCGCATCGGCCAAACCATGCCGCCGCCCTTCATCCGCGACGAAGATTTCGGGCCAGGGTGGCGCCATGAACACTTGCCGGTGATGGCGTTCGCCCTGCCGCAAGGTGGCAACCGCCCCCTCTCCGCCCGCGTACTCAAGCGCGACAGCCGCATCGACGAGGCCGCGATCGAAGAAAACCCAGCCGCCAGCGCCATTCGGAACCTCGCGGTCGGCGCTCGCCAGCCCAATTGCCCGCCGGGCAAAGGCCGCGAGGTCTATCCAGGGAAGCGCATGGCCTCCCTGGTGCAATTCCTGTTCGACGATCCGTCGGCCCGGCTCCGGCACGGTGGAAAAACCTCTGCGGGCCAGTTCTGCCAGCAAAGTCGACTTCCCACCGCCCGAACAACCGGACAGGACGACGTGCCGGTTCGGCATGGGCGTATCGGTCAGGTCTAAATGCCCGGAGATGGGAGGTTCTACCGGAAGATAACAACGGCTGAGCGCCGAAGCGCGAAGGCAGGCTGTCAGCCTGCCTTCTGAAGCGATTCGTCATCGCCTCCTTCAACGGGCTGCTTTGCGCGCACGGTCCGGCGGCGGCGAGGCTTTTCCGCCACGGCTTCCGGCTCTTCCTCTTCCCCGCGCTCCCCGATGGCAGGCGGCAGGATGGACAGATCGAAAGCAGGCTCGCCAACAGAGGGCATGGCCGGAGCCGCTGCCGTTTCGGAAGCGGTGCCTTCCGCCTGTTCCCCACGCGGCTTGCGCGGGCGGCGCTGCGTCACGCGTTCGCGATTGCCACGGGTGAACGGGTTTTCGACCGGCTCATATTCGTTCGACAGTTCGGCCCGGTCGCGTTCGGCTTCGCCTTCCGCTTCCCCGCTTCTGTCCTGCGCCAGCGCATCGTCGTGTCCCGAGTCCCGTTCAGGACGGCGCGTCCGGCCGCGATCCGCACCGTAGGATGCGAATTCGTCCTCGTACTCGGCTTCCACCACCTGATCGCGCGGTTCGTCCCGGCGGGTGCGCTGTTCTTCCTGACGCGCCCGGGTGTCGGCAATCACGCGGAAGTAGTGGTCCGCGAACTGCAAGTAATATTCGGTCTGGACACGGTCGCCATTAAGCGAGGCGTCGTGCGCCATTTTCTTATACTTTTCCAGCAGTTGCGGCGCATTGCCCCGCGCCCGGCTATCGATCCGGTTAAGCTGATTGCCGCCTTGCGGGCGATTGTTGCCACGACCCCTGCGGCGATTGCTGCGATTGTTGTTCAAGGGAACGTCATCCTCACTTGTGACCGGGGAAGCCCCATATGCCCCCCAAAAGGCCGCAAAATCCCGCGCCATGCATCGGGCAAACTGAGCCAGGTGCATGGTCCCTCCATCTGCATGATGCCGGAACCCGAGGGCCGAACGAACATGAGCAAATTTCGGAGCGCAACCTGCCAGTCGGGAATTTCCATCCGTCCAGCGGTCCTCTTTCGCCTAGCGGGGTTACGACGCCTTGCCAACCCCAAATCGTATCAAAACTGCACGGGGCCTGCCGCCAAGATCGCGGTGCAGCATGCTGGCAAACCCCGCATCGGCGGCGATGGCCTCCACCGCATCGGCCTGCGTCGCGCCGATTTCCACCACGGCCACGCCATCGCGCGTCATAAGCTCCGGAAACTGCGCCAGAAGCACGCGATAGGCGTCCAGCCCTTCCGGCCCGGCGAACAACGCACCCGCCGGTTCATAACCGCGCACCGATTGGGCAAGCGGCGCGTCATCTTCCACATAAGGCGGGTTGGCGAGAATCAGATCGAACTGGCCCAGTCCATCGCGCCAGCCGGGCCGATCCCAGTCACGCAGCAGCATTTGCGCCCGTTCGCCCAGGCCGAGTCGCGCCGCATTGTCCGCCGCCACGGCGAGCGCGGCCGGAGAACGGTCGACCCCGATTCCTTCCGCCCCGGCGCGTTCGGCCAGCACCGACAGCAGTAGCGCGCCCGATCCGGTGCCGCAATCGAGCACCCGGCGCGGCGCGGAAACGGCGTTGAAAGCGGTTTCCACCACCGTTTCACTATCCCCGCGCGGAATCAGCACATCGGGCGTCACCCGAAAATCGCGCCCATAAAATTCCTGATGTCCCGTGATATAGGCCACCGGTTCATGCCGCATCCGCCGGGCGGCAAGCGCGGCGAAGATATCGGGCGCTGCATCCCGCATATGGCGCAGCAGCATATCCGAACGGGTGGCGCCCAACGCATGCGCCATCAGCACTTCGGCATCGAGCCGCGCGGTATCCGAGACCGCTGCCAACGTGGCGGCAGCGTGGCGGAGAGTTTCGGCGACAGACGCGGGAGGGGACGTTTCACGCATGGCGCAGCGGATCAGGAACGGCCCGGAGCTATGCGCAGCACCTGAATGAGGATCAGGTGAGTGAGGGGCAAAGGCGCGATTCTCACTCTTCCTACTCGCCCATCGCGGCGAGGCGCTTGGCCTCGTCCTCGGCGATCAGGGCGTCGATCAGCTCGCCCAGCCCCGGTCCTTCAAGCACTTCGGGCAGCTTGTGCAGCGTCAGGCCGATGCGGTGGTCGGTCACCCGGCCCTGCGGGAAATTGTATGTGCGGATGCGTTCCGAACGGTCGCCCGAACCGACCATCGCTTTGCGCGCTTCGGCTTCCGCGCCGTGCGCTTCGGCACGTTTGAGATCGAACAGGCGGGTGCGGAGCACCTGCATCGCCTTGGCACGGTTCTTGTGCTGGCTGCGTTCGTCCTGCTGGATCACCACCAGCCCGGTGGGCAAATGGGTGATGCGCACGGCGGAATCGGTGGTGTTGACGTGCTGCCCACCCGCCCCCGATGCGCGATAGATATCGATCTTGAGATCCTTGTCCTCAATCGCGACATCGACTTCTTCCGCTTCGGGCAGCACCGCCACCGTTGCCGCCGAAGTGTGGATGCGCCCGCCGCTTTCCGTCACCGGCACGCGCTGTACCCGGTGGACCCCGCTTTCGAATTTCAGCTTGGCGAACACGCCCGTGCCCGCGACATGGGCGACCACTTCCTTGAACCCGCCGATATCGGAGGCATTGGCGCCGATCATCTCGACCCGCCAGCCCAGCTCCGCCGCGTAGCGTTCGTACATGCGGTAAAGATCGGCGGCGAACAGCGCGGCCTCATCCCCGCCCGTTCCGGCGCGGATTTCCAGCATCGCCGGGCGGCTGTCCGCCGAATCGCGCGGCAGCATGGCCACGGCCAGCCGGTGTTCCGCCTCGGGCAGGGCGCTGCGCAGGCGGGCCACTTCCTCCTCGGCCAGCGCCTTCATTTCGGGGTCGCTGTCGTTCAGCGCTTCCAGTTCGGCCAGTTCGCCGCGCATCGTGAGCACTTCCTCGGCCACGCGGGCAACCGGTTCCAACTCGGCATAGTCCCGGCTCGCCGCGACGAAAGCTTCCCCTTCCAGCGTGCCCGAAGCGAGCCGCGCTTCCAGCTCCGCGAAGCGCGCGCCAAGCTGGGCCAGGCGTTCGTCAGGGATGGTCATGCAGACGCCACTCCCCCACACCCGTCATGCTGAACTTGGGTTGTGCAAGCGTGCCTCCGGCACGAACGGCACAAGAGGGAAACGCCACTGACACCAGTTCAAGGTAGCTAAGCGAATGAAAGATCATTTCAGTTTCGGAACAAGCCCGAGCAAGGCGCCATTAGCTAGAAACTCCCGAGAATAGGAGCTTGGAATTATAAAGAATTTTTGCAAAATAGTCCACAAACGGAAACCGGCGTACCCGTTGAGATCTCCCTTTACTCGCAGGTTCGCAACAGTCGCCGAGTCAATAATTCCATCAAGCACAATTATTGCGGTCGGCTCAGCCTTCATAGCCTTATCGAAGCGCTTTTTTCGAGATCCGGTAGAGAAAATCTCAACTGTCAGTCCTTCAGCACTAGTTTTTGATTCTCCCGATATGATTTCGCGCAATTGTCGAGCAAGCATGATGCCTGCCCCTAACACTTCATCGTCCTCTATAACAATTGCATAATCGAGAGGTGTAGTCGGTGTTTTTTCCAGCAGCATCGCCAGCCGCTCGATCCCCGCCGCCCAGCCGACCGCCGGGGTCGCCGGGCCGCCCAACGCTTCCAGCAAGCCGTCATAACGCCCGCCGCCCAGCACGGTGCCCTGCGCGCCCAGCCGGTCGGTGACGAATTCGAACGCTGTGTGGCGATAGTAGTCGAGCCCACGCACCAATGCCGGCGCGCGGGTCCAGGCGACGCCTGCCGCGTCGAGCCCCGCCGTCACCGCGCCGAAGAAATCCTGCGCTTCGCCCGAAAGGTAATCGTCGATCCGGGGCGCCCCTGCCGTGAACGGCTTGTCGCGCGGGTCCTTCGAATCGAGAATGCGCAGCGGATTGCGTTCCAGCCGGTCCTGGCTGTCTTCCGACAGTTCCGCCCGGTGGGCACGGAAATATTCGACCAGCGCGGTGCGCCATGCCTCGCGGCTGGCCCCGTCGCCCAGCGTGTTCAATTGCAGCGTCACACCCTCGGCAATGCCCAGTTCGCGGAGCAGGTGATCGGCCATGACCAGCAGCTCCACATCCGCCTGCGGTTCGGCCGCGCCGATCACTTCGGCATCGATCTGGTGGAACTGGCGATACCGCCCCTTCTGCGGGCGTTCATAGCGGAACAGCGGCCCGTGCGTGGCGATTTTGACCGGGGCATATTGCTGCCAGCCATCGGTAAGATAAGCCCGCGCGATCCCGGCGGTGAATTCCGGGCGCAAGGTCAGCGATTCGCCCCCGCGATCGTCGAACGAATACATTTCCTTCGAGACCACATCGGTCGTTTCGCCCAGGGAACGGGAAAAAACCGCCGTCTTTTCAAAGACCGGCATTTCCACCCGGCGGAAACGGTAAAGCCTGCGCAGGCGTTCGAACGTTTCCACCACGCGGACGAAAGCCTCGGCCTCCGCCCCGAAAATGTCCTGCGTGCCCCGGATCGCTTGCGGTGTCTGTGTCGCCATAATGGCGCGGCGATTAGGGCGTAGGCGGCCTTTCCGCAATCCCACACGGCAAACGCGCCCTGTGCGCCAGCCGCATTTTGCGTTGCACCAATTAGGGCTTGGCGGTGCCGGGCGCCGGGGCTAGAGGCTGCGCCACTCCCAATTCATATAGCCAAACGGTAAGGCCCAATATGCGCA
>CAYXMY010000121.1:0-7769 GCA_964466155.1 uncultured Caenibius sp.
GCAGCTGTTGACCACCACCACATTGCTTTCCCGCCCCAGCAGAGCGCGAATGGCTTCGCTTTCGGAAAGATTGAGCCTGCAGCCGAGCGAAATCACTTCGGCCTGCCGGGCGGCAGTCATGCGCGATTGGCCCCTGCGTAGTAATCCCACGCGAAATCGCCGCGGAAGGATTCGGTGGCCGGGCCGGTCATGACGATAGATCCGTCCTCGATCCAGTCGATCGTCAAAGGGCCGCCGGGCAGGGTAACTTCGACGCTGTGGCCCACCAATCCGCGCCGCATGGCGGCAATCGCACTGGCGCATGCGCCAGTGCCGCAGGCAAGCGTGAGGCCCGCGCCGCGTTCCCACACGCGCAGGCGCATGGCAGCCGGCCCGGTGATGGTGGCGACATTGACGTTCACCCGTTCGGGAAACAGGGGATCGTTTTCAATCGTCGGGCCGAGCCGGTCGAGTTCCACGGAATTCGTATCGGGCACGAAGAACACCACATGGGGATTGCCGACATTCACGGCGACGGGGCTTTCCAGTTCTTCCCAACCCACCGGCATGGATAAGGTGTCCATCGCATAGGCCAGCGGCACTTCGTCCCAGCCGAAACGCGGCGTGCCCATATTGACGGATATTCCGGCATCCGTGGGCTGCGCATCGATCACGCCGCCGCCGGTTTCGATAGTGCACGGCTTGCCTTGCAGCAGGGCCACGGCGCGGCTGGCGTTGCCGCAAGCGCCCACTTCGCTGCCATCGGGATTGAATATCCGCATCCTGAGATCGGCGATGGTGCTGGGCTCGATCAGGACCAGTTGATCGCAGCCGATCCCGGTCCGCCGGTCGGCCAGGGCGGTGGCCACGCGCGCATCGACAGGCGGAATGGCGTTCTGGCGGCTGTCGAGCACGACGAAGTCGTTACCGAGGCCGTGCATCTTGATGAAAGGAACGCGCATAGCGCTGCGCATCTATGCGTTGGCGGGCGTTACGTCCAGTGGCGGCGATGCAAGAATGCGTGGGTCGGCGGTATCTCGCCTCATTCTCTGAGCCCGATTTCCGCAAGGCGCTGTTGCAGGAAAGCGTCTGCGGCGATCGATTGCGGATACCGATCCGGATTTCCATCGGCGATGCATTGGGGCAGCGTGGCGATTGCAAAGTCGCTGCGCGGGTGGAGGAAGAACGGCATCGAATAGCGGCTGCGCAATGCCGCCGGGCCTGCTGGGTTGCGCACGCGGTGGATGGTGGAAGGCAGCACATGGTTGGTCAGCCGTTCCAGCATGTCCCCCACATTGACGACCAGCGCTCCCTCCGGCGGCGCAACAGGCAGCCACTGCCCGTTACGGTCCAGCAGTTCGAGGCCGGATTCTTCCGCACCCAGCAGTAAGGTGATGAGATTGATATCGCCATGCGCCGCCGCGCGAACGGCGCCCTGCGTATCGCCTGCAACCGGCGGATAATGCAGCAGGCGCAGCACGGAGTTGCCGGTGGCAACGACATCGTCGAACCAATCGGGCACGAGACCGAGATGAACCGCGATCCGGGCGAGGATCGTGCGGCCGATACGGTCCATCTCGGCGAACAAGGCCCGGAAGCAGGAGGCAAACCCTTCCGGCAGGTCGGGCCATACATTGGCAGGCATGGATGCGCTGAGCAGGGGATGGCCTGCCGGAAGATCGCGCCCGATGTGCCAGAATTCCTTGAGATCGCCGGCGGTTTCACCTTTGGCGGTTTCCCGTCCGAAGGGCGTATAGCCACGCGCCCCGGCATTACCGGGAATATGATACCGCAATTTCGTTTCTTCGGGCAGAGCGAAGAACGCGCGGGTCAGTTCCCAGCTTTGCGCGACGATATCGGGATCGAGCTCGTGATCGCACACCATGGCAAATCCGAAACGTTCGAAACTTTCCCCGATTTGGGACGCGAAAACCTGCGTATCGTCGGCAAGCGAGAGAATGGGGAGAGTTTCGAGCGTCATGTGGAGATATCGGTTGTTTGTGGGTATGGCGCGCCTCTAACCCGAAATCGGAGCACGTGCATGAGCAAAAGCTATTGGCTGATGAAATCCGAACCCGATGCCTATAGCTGGGACGATCTCGTCGCAGAAGGGGAAGGGACCTGGGATGGCGTGCGCAACCATCGCGCGGCGAACAATCTGCGCGCGATGAAAGTGGGCGATCAGGCCTTCTTCTATCATTCCAATATCGGCAAGGAGATCGTCGGGATTGCCGAAATCAGCGTAGCTGGCCTTATCGATCCGACCGACGCCGAAGGCAAGTGGGCGGCTGTGAAAGTGAAGCCCGTGCGCAAGCTTGCCCATCCGGTTACATTGAAGGCGATCAAGGAGAATCCGGAACTGGCCGATATCGAGCTGGTGCGCCTGTCACGCCTGTCGGTGGCAGAAATCAAACCGGACGAATGGCGCAAGATTCTGGCGATGGCGGGTGAGTAAAATCGCATAAATCCGCGCTTGGTGCCGGTCCCGCCAGCGGTACTGTTCCAAACTGCTACATCGCCCGAAAGGGGCGATCCGCCCCCTATCTAAAGGTTATCGAAAAGTTAAGATCGGATGCATGAAGAGCATCCCGGTCACTTCGCGCAATCCGCAGCCTGTTACCTGGCAGGCTTTGCTCGATCCTTACAGGGAGCTTGCGGCTGGCATCGCGGATCGGTTGCCGCTGCGGCTGGGCCTCAGCGCGGAGGATGTCAGAGATATCCTTGCCGTTTATTGCAGTGCGTTCGTTGCCACTTTGATCTTCGTGGCCTGATCGGCCGCGCTATCGCTCGGCTATGTCGGGGCAGGCGCTGGCAATTTCAGCCTTGTAGAGCCGATGACCCAGCCACGCGGAAAACAGACACATCGCCGCGCTTAACAGCAGTTGATCGGTAATCGGCATACCGATGGCGCTGAGCGAGATGGCGAGTACAGACCCGCCCACCATCGCACCCGAGTTGACGATATTGTTCGCGGCAATCGTTCGCGCGGCCTGCGACGGATCGACGCGCGTGGTGAGAAACGCATAAAGCGGCACGACGAACATCCCGCCCGAAATCGCGATACCCAGCAGCGTCAGCAACAGGGGGGCAGCGAGCGGTTCGCTCACGAAATCGCCCACATCGAGCAGGGCGCCGCCCGTATCGACATTCCATGCCTGGCAGACGAAGTGAAAGGCCACGACGAACAGTGCCATCACCACAACCGAAGCAGGCGCATAGCGTGCCGAGACATTGCCCCTGAGCAAAGCGTTGATCGACATCGATCCGATCGCGACGCCGACCGAAAAGATGACGAGGAACAGGCTGGCGACTTCCTTGCTTGCCATCAGCACGTTCTTGGCAAGCGGCGGAAACTGGATGAACAGCACGGCGCCGATGGTCCAGAAGAAGCTGATCGCCAGAATGGCGTAATAGACGCAGCGTTCGTGCATCGTATTGCGAACCAATGCGACCGACGCGCGCAGCACATGATGGTCGAGCGGTTGAGGCTCGATCATTGGCGGGGCAGAGGGGACGGAGCGGCTGGTAAAATAGCCGATTACAGCGGTGACGACGACTGTGATTGCCGCTACCTGGACCGGAATCCAGCCCGCGAGGATCGTGCCTGCCAGAACTGCCATGTAGGTTCCGGCCTCGACCATGCCGGTGCCTGCCAGAACTTCTTCCTTTTTCAGGTGTTGCGGCAGGATCGCATATTTGATCGGGCCGAAGAACGTGGAATGTACGCCCATGGCGAATAGCGCCAGCAGCATTAGCGGGATCGCCAGGGCACTGACCATGATCCCCTTCCAGGCGAGCACCAGGCCAGTCGCCCCGCAGGCCATGATCGGGATTTCGCATGCCTTGATAATGCGAATGATGCGGGCCTTGTCGCGCATGTCGGCCAATTGGCCCGAAAGGGCGGACAGGACGAAGAAGGGGAGGATGAACACTCCGGAGGCTATGGCGCTGAACTTCGCTTCTTCCGCTTCGGAATTATAGACGCTGTACACCACGAACAGCACCATGGCGTTCTTGTACAGATTGTCGTTAAAAGCGTTGAGAAGCTGGGTAACGAATAGCGGCACGAAGCGCCGCCGGCGCAGAAGATGCGTCGATGTTGTCATGAATGCTTGCCAGATACCTCTCGCTCGTGTGAAAGCCTAGCGACATAACCGGGATGAACAAGGGGTTTCGGGCGCTTTTGCACGAAAGTATGAGTTAGAGAACCGCGGATCGATGCTGACTCTACCGAATATTCTTACGCTTTCGCGAATTCTCGCTGTGCCGCTGCTCGCATTTCTCCTGTGGTGGCCGGGCTGGCAGGTCGGTTATGGCTTGGCCTTCGCGCTTTACTGTTTGATGGCGATTACCGACTATTTCGATGGCCTTCTCGCGCGGTCCAGCGGGACGGTATCGAAATTGGGCATCTTTCTCGATCCGATTGCCGACAAGATCATGGTGGCGGCGGTTGTTCTTGTGCTGACTGCGCAAGGCATCCTGCGCGGCCCTTATGTGGGCGACATGCACGTGATTGCCGGGCTCATTATCCTGATCCGCGAAATCGCGGTGTCGGGCCTGCGGGAGTTCCTCGGCGGTCTGCAGGTGTCCGTGCCGGTCAGCAAGCTCGCCAAGTGGAAGACGACTTTCCAGCTCATGGCGCTGGGGGCGCTCATTCTGGGGGGGGCTTTGCCGCACTGGAATATGGCCGTGGGCGGCATCGTCGCCAATGTTCCCCATACCGTGGGTTTGACGACCCTCTGGGCCGCGGCGATCCTGACTTTGATTACCGGCTGGGATTATCTGCGCATCGGCCTCAAGCACATGGATTGACGCATTCGGTTGCCGCCTGATCCGGGCTTATTGTGTTTTCAATTCCTCGGCCAACAGGCGGAATTCCTCGCCGCGCGGTGAATTCTTGCGCCAGACAAGCGCGATTTCGCGGCTGGCATTTCGGGATTTGAGCGGCCTTGCCACCGCTTCGGTGCCGTTCAGGATTCCGGCGTCGAGCGCCATTTCCGGTATGATCGTCAGCCCCAGGCCATTGTCGACCATCTGCACCAGCGTGTGCAGGCTGGTGCCGATCATCGTCGCGCTGGCGCGCAGTTCGGGCCGGTTGCAGGCGGCGAGGGCATGTTCCTTGAGACAATGCCCGTCTTCCAGAAGGAGCAGCCGCCCTTCGTCGATCATCGAAGGCGGCACTTCCGCCGGTGGATCGCGCGGATCGCCCTTGGGAAACGCGACATAGAGCGGATCGTCGCAGATTTTCGCGCTTTCCACTTCGCCCGTGGCAAAAGGCAGGGCGAGCAGCACGCAATCGGCCCGGCCATGGTGCAGCGATTCGATGGCATCCGCGCTGGTTTCCTCACGCAGGAACAGCTTCAGCTTGGGTTTGTCCTTGCGCAGGCGCGGCAGGATGTGGGGAAGCAGGAACGGCGCGATGGTAGGGATCACGCTCATCCGTAATTCCCCCGCAAGCGGCTGACCGGCAGACTGCACCAGTTCCGAAAGCTCTTCGGCTTCGCGCAACAGGCGATGGGCCTTCTCGACCACCGCGTTGCCCAGCGGGGTGAAGCGCACCACCCGGCGGCTGCGTTCGACAAGGGTAACGCCCAGCAGCGATTCGAGTTCGCGCAGGCCAGCGGAAAGGGTCGATTGGGATACGAAACAACTGTCTGCCGCGCGGCCGAAATGGCCATGCTCATGCAAGGCAACGAGATATTGCAGCTGCTTGAGCGTCGGCAGATAGGTACTCATGAAGATCCGACCATGCTTTCCGTCATTTCGTCGATATGGGTCATCTTGAGCTTGCCATCGAGTACCGCGAAGGCGAGCCGTCCTTCGACCAGTTCCAGCGCATCGCGTCCGAACATTTCATAGCGCCAGCCCTGCAGGACGGGCAGCTTGCGCACCCCGGCGGCCAGCGCTTCCAGTTCGTCGCTGCGGGTCAGCAGACGCGCGGCGACGTCGATTTCACGGGCGCGGATCTTGAGCAGCAGCTTGAGCAGATCGGCCACCAATGCGCCCTCCTTGCCAAGCGGCGCACCGCGCGGGGTCTTGGCCGGCATTTCTTCGGCTGGAAGCGGTTCCGCATCGCGCAGCGTGCGCATCAGCCGCTTGCCGATTTCGTTGTCGGACCAGGCCTGTGAAAGGCCGCGAACCTTGGAGAGATCGGCCTGTTTGGCGGGCGAATTGCTGGCAAGATCGGCCAAAGTCTCGTCGCGCATGATACGGCCACGCGGAATATCCTTGTCCTGCGCTTCCAGTTCGCGCCAGGCGGCGAGGGCCTTGAGGCGGCCGAGAACTTGCGGGCTGCGGCTGGGCGGACGCAGTTTGCGCCATGCCTTGCCGGGATCGTTGCGGTAATTTTCCGGATCGGCGAGCGATTCCATCTCGATATCGAGCCATTCGCCGCGCCCTGTCTTGATGAGCCGCTTGAGCATCTTGGGGAAAATTTTCGCCAGATGAGTCACATCGCCGATGGCGTATTCGATCTGCCGTTCCGTCAACGGGCGGCGTGACCAGTCGGTAAAACGGGCGCCCTTGTCGATCGTCAGGCCGAGCCAGCTTTCCACCAGATTGGCATAGCCGATCTGTTCCGATTGGCTGATCGCCATCATCGCGATCTGCGTATCGAAGATCGGGTGAGGGGTCTTCCCGGTCAGGTTGTAAATGATTTCAACGTCCTGCCCGCCTGCGTGAAAGACCTTGAGAACGTCTTCGTTGTTGGTCAGCAGTTCGAGCAGGGGAGAAAGATCGATGCCGTCCGCCAGCGGGTCGATGGCGGCGGCTTCCTTCTCATTGGCGATCTGCACTAGGCACAGTTCCGGCCAGTAGGTGTTTTCGCGCATGAATTCGGTATCGACCGTCACGAACTCGGACTCGGCGAGTCGTGCGCACAGATCGGCGAGTTCTTCGGTCTCGGTAATAAGCTTGTGTATCTTCATTCTGTTCGTTTCTGTTTATGGTCAAGGATGGCCTGGCCATCCGGCGCGGGTTGACAAAATCGCCGTGTTACCCTGTTAGCGCCGCTTTCCCCCTGCCCGATTGCAGGCCAATTGGAAAGAGTTTCGATGTCGCATCCTTATCGTTCCCACACCTGCGGTGCATTGACGAAGGCGGAGGTGGGCCAGACTGTCCGCCTTTCGGGCTGGGTGCATCGCAAGCGCGATCATGGCGGCGTGCTGTTCGTCGATCTGCGCGATCACTACGGTATCACCCAGATCGTGGCGGACGAGGATAGCCCCGCGCTTGCCATTCTGGACGGCCTGCGCGTGGAAAGCGTCGTCACCATCGATGGCGAAGTGAAGGCGCGCAACGATGCGACGGTGAACGCGAATCTGCCCACGGGCGAGATCGAAGTCTTCGCCCGCAGCGCCGAAGTGTTGAGCCGCGCGGAAGAACTGCCCATGCCGGTGGCGGGGGAGCAGGAATATCCGGAGGATATCCGTCTCAAATACCGCTTCCTCGACCTGCGCCGCGATACGCTGCATGCCAATATCGTCACGCGCACCAGGATCATCGCGAACATGCGCCGCCGCATGGAAGATGCGGGCTTCACCGAATATTCGACTCCGATCCTGACCGCCTCTTCGCCTGAAGGTGCGCGTGACTTCCTCGTGCCGAGCCGTATCCACGCGGGCAAGTTCTACGCGCTGCCGCAGGCCCCGCAGCAGTACAAGCAGTTGCTGATGGTTGCCGGTTTCGACCGCTATTTCCAGATCGCGCCGTGTTTCCGCGACGAAGACCCGCGCGCCGACCGCCTGCCGGGCGAATTCTACCAGCTCGACCTGGAAATGAGCTTCGTCACT
>CAYXMY010000122.1:0-7763 GCA_964466155.1 uncultured Caenibius sp.
CGCGGCGTCAAGCTAACCCGCTGATGCCACTCAACTTAATTTCGGATCAGACACTGAGAGCAATCCGATGCGGGAGGGATGAATACACCCTCTATCGTGTCTGTTACCGACGTTTTATTGGCAATATAACAGAGTGCGGCGGTCTATTGCCCGCCGCACTTGCCACTGTATTGGGGCGCCCGGGATTTTCATTATAGGCTGACGGCGGGGTAATGGAAAAATCGGGGCGTTGCGCAAGAAACCCGAAACCTGGCTTTTCTCGCCGCGGCCAGCCCGCTAGGCCCAGTGGATGATTATTCTCGGCCTCGATCCTTCGCTCACCTGCACCGGCTGGGGCGTGATCCGCAGCGAAGGTTCGCGCCTGACGCATATCGCCCATGGCCAGATCGCCACCAACACCAAGGCCCCGATGCCGGAGCGGCTGCTGCACCTGCTCGATGCCGTCTATGCCGTGATCGGGCAGTACGAGCCGGATCGCGCGGCGGTGGAGGAAGTGTTCGTCAACAAGAACCCGCAATCCACGCTCAAACTTGCCCATGCGCGCGGGGCGGTGCTGGCCGCCTGCGGGCGGGCATCGCTGCCGGTGATCGAACATTCCACCCGCAGCGTGAAGAAATCGGTCGTCGGCACGGGCGCGGCGGAAAAGACGCAAGTGCAGGCAATGCTGAAAGTGCTGCTGCCGGGAATCGCGGTCAGCGGCGCTGATGCCGCCGATGCGCTGGCCGTCGCCATTGCCGATGCGCACTTGGGGACCAGATACTAAGGGCGCTTCGCCCGCATCCCCGCCTTCTCGTCACCCTGAACTGTTTCAGGGTCCATCTCGGCCGATCATCCAGCGGTTTGTGGGGCGAATGGATGCTGGAGCCAAAGGCGTGCTTGCACAAACGAGTTCAGCATGACGAAGAAGGTTTAGCCTTCCACATTCGCAAACGGCGCGCTCGGACGCTATGTGCGTTCCCCGATACAGGCTTTACCCCCCATTGCAGGAGAACGATGTGACCATCACCCTTTACGGCATTCCCAACTGCGACACGGTGAAAAAGGCGCGCAAGTGGCTGGATGTGCAGGGAATCGCATACGCTTTCCATGACTACAAGAAGGCGGGGGCGGACCCTGCGAAGCTGGAAGCATGGATTGCGGCCAAGGGGTGGGAGACGATCCTCAACCGTGCGGGCACCACGTTCCGCAAGCTTCCCGATGCGGACAAGCAAGGGCTGGACGCGGCCAAGGCGGTGGCGCTGATGGCGGAACATACTTCCACCATCAAACGGCCCGTGGTCGAATATCCCGGTGGCCTGCTGGTCGGTTTCAAGGAGCCGGAATGGGCGGCGGCGCTTACCTGACCGCCGCTGTTCAGCCGTGCTGCGCGGTGACGATGTAGTTCAGCGCCAGATTGTCCGACAGATGCAGCCCCCTGGTGGGGGAATAGGCGATGCCGCGCGGTTCGCCCATGGTCAGCCCCTGCCGCGCCAGCAGATCGCGCAGTTCTTCGGGTGTGATGAATTCGTCCCAATGGTGTGTGCCCTTGGGAATCGCGCCGACCCCTTCCGCCAGCCCGATCATCAACAGGCGCGATTGCGGCGTGCGGTTGGGGCAGGACAGGATCATCAGCCCGCCGGGCGCGAGATGGCGGGTGAGCGCGGCGGCGAAAGCCTCCTTGTCCGCCACATGCTCGATCACTTCCATCGCGGTGACGAGATCGAACGTGCCGAGGCCGAGCGTGGACAGTTCCCCGGCGCGATAATCGATGGCGAGCCCCGAACCCGCCGCATGGGCGCGGGCGGCGGCAATGTTTTCCGCTGCCGCATCCACCCCGGTGACCGCCGCCCCCAGCCGCGCCAGCGGTTCCGCCAGCAGCCCGGCCCCGCACCCGACATCGAGCGCGGTCTTGCCCGCTAGGGGTTTCAACGTGCGCGAATCCGTGCCCCAATGCGCGTCAATCGCTTCGCGCACGAAGCCGAGCCGCACGGGATTGAGCCTGTGCAGCATGGCCGATGAACCCTTCGAATCCCACCATTCCGCGGCCAGTTTGCCGAAATGGGCAGCCTCTTCGGGGCGGATGGTTGCAGTGTCGGATGGGCCGTCATGCGCCCCGGGAGTTGCATTCGTCATCCCGCACCCCTAACAGCGCGGCGGATTTGATTCCAGCAGCAGGCCAGACCCTAACGAACAGGAGCGTAAGCTTGGCTCGCATAGTGATGAAATTTGGCGGCACCTCCATGGCGGGGACGGAGCGTATCCGGCGCGTGGCCAATATCGTGCGCCGTCAACAGGCGGCAGGTCATGAAGTGGCGGTGGTCGTTTCCGCGATGGCCGGGGAAACCGACCGTCTGGTGAACTTCTGCCGTGAAGCGAACGCGCTGTACGATCCGGCCGAATACGATGTGGTCGTGGCGGCGGGCGAACAGGTCACGTCCGGCCTCTTGGCGCTGACCTTGCAGGCGATAGGCTGCAAGGCGCGTAGCTGGCTGGGTTGGCAATTGCCGATCAGGACCAACGATGCCCACGCCAAGGCCCGGATCGAGGATTTCGACGCCGATGCGCTGATCGCCTCGATGCAGGCGGGCGAAATCGCGGTGATCCCCGGTTTTCAGGGTCTCGCCCCCGATGGCCGGGTGACGACGCTGGGCCGGGGCGGTTCGGATACTTCGGCGGTGGCCGTGGCGGCGGCGGTGAAGGCTGACCGGTGCGACATCTACACCGATGTGGACGGCGTTTACACGACCGACCCGCGCATCGTCGCCAAGGCGCGCAAGCTGCCCAACGTGACCTATGAAGAAATGCTGGAGCTGGCCTCGGTCGGCTCGAAGGTCTTGCAGACCCGCTCGGTCAGCCTTGCCATGAAGGAAGGCGTGCGGGTGCAGGTGTTGTCATCCTTCATCGATGACGATGCCCCGCCGGCGGACGATCTGCCGGGCACGATGATCGTGAGCGACGAAGAACTGGCCAGGATACAAGAGGATCTCGATATGGAACGCCAGATGATCACCGGGATCGCCGCCGACAAGAATGAGGCGAAGATCACCCTTACCCGCGTTGCCGACCGTCCGGGCGCGGTTGCGGCGATTTTCAGCCCGCTGGCCGCCGCCAACATCAATGTCGACATGATTATCCAGAATGTCGCCAAGGATAAGGGCGAAACGGACGTCACCTTCACCGTGCCGCAGGCCGATCTGGACCGGGCGCAGGCAATGCTGGAAGAACAGAAGGACAGCATCGGTTTCTACCGCATGATGACCGACAGCAAAGTGGCGAAGATCAGCGTGGTCGGTGTCGGCATGCGCAGCCATGCGGGCGTTGCCGCCACGATGTTCAAGACGCTGGCCGAACGCGGGATCAATATTCAGGCGATCTCCACCAGCGAAATCAAGGTTTCGGTCCTGATCGACGCGGATGAAACCGAACTCGCGGTGCGCGTGCTGCACACCGCCTACGGCCTCGACGCGGACTGAGGCAGAGAAGGGCGCTGGCAAAGCTGGCAGCGCCCTTTCGAGACGCGGGTCAGCCCACCCGGTGTGCGATCTCGTCCAGCATTGCCGCCAGTTCGCCGGTGCCGGTGACATTGGGCATATGGCCGGTGTCGAGCGTGTAGCGTTCCACCGGCCCACCCAGCTCGATCATGGCCCGCTGTGCGCCGATGGGCAGAACCTTGTCCTGCAGGGTTTCGATATAGAAGCGCGGAATGCGGCCATAGCGTTCCGCCGTCAGATGCAGCGGCGCGGTGAGGGAGGCCGAAGGTTCGGGGGCGATCCGCGCGCGTGACCATGCCGCTTCCGCTTCGCTGTATCCTTCGTGAAACCATTCGTCGGGATCGGGGGGCAGCAGCCACAGGCCATCCTCGCTGAAGCCGACCGGGAAAGGCACCTGAGTGCCCGTCTGCCCGGCCTTTGCCAGCAGGTCGCTCATCGTGGCCATGGCCGCGCCATCGGGCAGCATGATGGCGGTCAGATACACGGTGGCGGCCACTTTCTCGGCCGCGTTTTCGGCAACCTGGCTGGCGACGAGGCCACCCCGGCTGTGCCCGACCAGGATCACCGGTTCATCCTGCGCCATGATCTGGCCCGCGACATCGCCGGCCCAGCGTTCCAGGGTGCACAGTTCCGGCGGCGTCGGATCGCCCGCGCATCCGGCAAGATTGGGCACGATCGCGCTGTGTCCCCGTGCCGCCAGTTTGGGCAGCAGCAAATCCCAGCACCAGCCGCCATGGAACATGCCGTGGATCAGTACGAATTTCGCCAATGCCGGTCTCCCTTGTTTTCGGCCCCGTGTCTTTGGGGCGGAACTTAGCCTGCGGCGCGGCAGAGGCAACGGGTAAGAGGTTGACCTGCCTATGCCGCACCCGCCACACTGCCGGTCCAGTGCAAGGCAGGATAGAGCAGGCATGGTCGAAATTCCGGAAAGTGCGAAGGTTCACCTCGATGAGCAGGCGGGCGGCCCTTCGGCGGAACATATCCGCCATGTCTTCGAACGCTATGCCGCCTTGTTCAGCGTGGGCGATGTCGATGGTGTCGCCGCGCTCTATGCGCCGGATGCCGTGCTGCGCGATCCGGTGACGTCCCCGCCGGTGCACGGGCGGGAGGCTATTCGCGACTGGTATCGGGCGACGTTCGACGCGATGGGCGTGGCGATGACGATGGAACTGGAAGGCTCCGTGCGGATCGCCGGGCATCTGGCCGCCGCCGCGATCCTCGTGCACACGGAAAACGACGGTCAGCCGCTGGTGGTGGAAACACTGGATGTGATGCGCTTTAGCGAAGACGGCCTGATCGCCGCGATGGATGCCTATTTCGGCCCATCGAATTACCGCGCGGGATAGCGGGCGGCCAGTCGGCCCCGGCCCGGCCAGCGGCCTCCCTGCCCGAACGGGGCGGGAAGGCCGGGGTAACCGCCGGTCAGGCGATCAGCGGGTACGGGGCGTTGCAATCGGCCGCGCGTTCACCTCCGCCGGGGAAGGGGCCGCCATCCCGAGCGCCGCCGCCACGCCCGCGCCATATTCCGGATCGCAGCGGGTGCAGTTGTCGATATGCCGCTGCTTGATGAAGTCCGGTGCATCGCCCATCGCCGCCGCCGTGTTGGTGAACAGGACCTGCTTCTGTTCCGGGTGCATCTGCTGGAACAGCTTGCGCGGCTGGGTGAAGTAATCGTCATCATCCTCGCGGAAATTCCAGTGATCGGCATTGCCGTCGATCTTCAGCGGCGGTTCGCGGAATTCGGGCTGTTCCTCCCACTGGCCGAAGCTGTTGGGTTCGTAATGCGGGAGGCTGCCGTAATTGCCGTCCATCCGGCCGCTGCCGTCGCGATGGTTGCTCATCACCGGGCAGCGCGCCGCATTCACCGGAATCTGGTGGTAATTCACCCCCAGCCGGTAACGCTGTGCATCGGCATAATTGAACAGCCGCGCCTGTAGCATCTTGTCGGGCGAAACCCCGATGCCGGGCACCACGTTGGACGGCGCGAAGGCGGACTGCTCCACATCGGCGAAGAAATTCTCCGGATTACGGTTCAGTTCGAACTCGCCGACCTCGATCAGCGGGTAATCGGCCTTGTACCATACCTTGGTCAGATCGAACGGGTGGAAGCGGTAGGTTTCCGCCTCGGTCTCCGGCATGATCTGGATGTACATTTTCCACTTCGGGAAATCGCCCCGTTCGATAGCGTCGTACAGGTCGCGCTGGTGGGATTCCCGGTCCCCACCGACCAGGGCGGCGGCTTCCGCATCGGTCAGGTTTTCGATGCCCTGCTGGGTCTTGAAGTGGAATTTCACCCAGAACCGTTCCCCGGCTTCGTTCCAGAAGCTGTAGGTGTGGCTGCCGAAGCCGTGCATGTGGCGGTAGCTTTTCGGAATGCCCCGGTCGGACATCACGATCGTCACCTGATGGAACGCTTCGGGCAGGAGTGTCCAGAAATCCCAGTTGTTGGTGGCGCTGCGCAAGTTGGTGCGCGGATCGCGCTTCACCGCCTTGTTGAGATCGGGGAACTTGCGCGGATCGCGCAAGAAGAACACGGGGGTGTTGTTGCCCACCATGTCCCAGTTGCCTTCCTCGGTATAGAATTTCAGCGCAAAGCCGCGAATGTCGCGTTCGGCGTCCGCCGCGCCGCGTTCCCCGGCCACCGTGGTGAAGCGGGCGAACATTTCGGTCTTCTTGCCCACTTGGGAAAAGATCTTCGCGCGGGTGTAGCGGGTGATGTCGTTCGTCACCGTGAAGGTGCCGAATGCGCCCGATCCCTTGGCATGCATGCGCCGTTCAGGGATTACTTCGCGCACGAAATTGGCCAGCTTCTCGTTCAGCCACACATCCTGCGACAGCAGCGGCCCGCGCGGGCCTGCGGTCAGGCTGTCCTGATTGTCCGCCACCGGGGCGCCGAAGGCGGTGGTCAGATGCGAAACGGGGCATTTGCCTGCGCTGGGGTGCGATCGGTCCATTGTCTCTCTCCTCGTGAAATTTGGCCTGGGCCGGTTCTACTCCCAGTTTCGTAATCGAATAAACGAATTAAAATCGTAAGCCTGATCGGAAAGGTGACTTAATTCGTGCTGTTGTCCTCTTTACCCCCGGCTGTTGCCGCTTGTCGGCTGGCGGACAGCGCTTTAAGGCGCGTGCCGACAATTTGCTGACGAACCGGAGCCGGAATGAGCGCCTTTCCCAAGACCACCCACCTTATGGCGCGCGGCGCCGCCTTCCTTGGCAGCGAACATGCCATTCTCTGCGGGGCGATGAGCTGGGTGTCGGAACGCAATCTGGTGGCGGCGATTTCCAACGCCGGAGGCTTCGGCGTGATCGCCTGCGGGGCGATGACGCCGGAACTGCTCGATGCCGAAATTGCTGGGACCAAGGCGCTGACGGGCAAGCCGTTCGGCGTCAATCTCATCACCATGCACCCGCAACTGTTCGATCTGATCGAAGTCTGCGCGAAGCACGGGGTCGGCCATGTGGTGCTGGCGGGCGGCATTCCGCCCAAGGGCAGCGTGGAAGCGATCAAGGCGTTCGGGGCCAAGGTGATCGTGTTCGCGCCCACGCTGGCGCTGGCAAAGAAGCTGCTGCGTTCGGGCGGCGATGCGCTGGTGATCGAAGGGATGGAAGCGGGCGGCCATATCGGCCCCGTCGCCACCAGCGTGCTGGCGCAGGAATTCCTGCCCGCGCTGGCGGAGGAACATCTGGTGTTCGTCGCCGGGGGGATCGGCCGGGGCGAAGCGATTGCCGGATATCTCGAAATGGGCGCGGTGGGGGTTCAGCTCGGCACGCGGTTCGCTTGCGCGAGCGAAAGCATCGCTCATCCGGCGTTCAAGCAGGCGTTCTTCCGCGCCAATGCGCGCGATGCGGTGGCCAGCGTGCAGGTCGATGCGCGCCTGCCGGTGATCCCGGTGCGCGCGCTCAAGAACAAGGGCACCGAGGAATTCACCGCCAAGCAGCGCGAAGTGGCGCAATTGCTGGATGATGGCAAAGTGGAAATGGGCGAGGCCCAGCTCCGGATCGAACATTACTGGGCAGGCGCGCTGCGCCGTGCGGTAATCGATGGCGATGTGGAGAACGGCTCGTTGATGGCGGGTCAATCGGTCGGCATGGTCAGCAAGGAAGAGCCGGTGGCGGACATCATCGCCGAACTGCTGGCCGAAAGCGAAGCCGCGCTTTCCCGGCGCTGAAAACCCCGGATCAATCCGCCCGTCTGGCGATGAACGCCGCCCATTGCGGGGCGGAGGGGTTGTCGCTCGTCTCCGGTTCCCACTGCCGGGCCATGATCGCGCGAGCTGCCTCTTCGGGCAGGCC
>CAYXMY010000123.1:0-7564 GCA_964466155.1 uncultured Caenibius sp.
CGATCCGAAGAGCTTCTTCGAAGGGGTGGACCGCGTGGCGACCATCGCCACCGAGAAGACCCGCGCGGTGAAAATGGGGCTGGACCGCGACAAGGTGACGCTGTCGGTCACTTCGCCCGACAACGGCACGGCGGCGGAAGAACTGCCCGCCGATTACAGCGCCGATGGGTTCGAAATCGGGTTCAACGCCAATTATCTGAAGGATATCCTCAGCCAGATCGATGGCGATACGGTGGAACTGCATCTTGCCGATGCGGGCGCGCCGACCCTGATCCGCCAAGATTCGAAGAGCGCGGCGCTCTATGTCCTGATGCCGATGCGGGTCTGATCCGCTTCATCTGAAAACATTTTGCGCCGCCATCCCGGCTCTATCGGGATGGCGGCGCTTTCGTTTGGAAATTCCGTAATTTGTGATGGGAACGGGGGAGGCAACGCTCCATCTGCCTCCGCCGATCATTCCCTTGGCATCACTGCCGTGCGCGGATCATTTCTTCAATGCGGACGAACTTTTCGCGTGGAGCGCCATCGCGGGCGGCACGCTCTTCGGCTTCCTCGATCTTCTTCCAGTCGCGGAAGGTGACGATATCCAGTGCGCGCGTTTCCGCCAGCTTGTCGAAGGCGGGGCGGCCTTCCCGGGGCGATGAGCCGAGCACGCCGCTGTCGAAATCCTCGGCGATTTTCTCGATGATCGAAAAGCCGTCCGGCCGGTTGGTGCCGATCGTGCCGGTCGGGCCGCGCCGTGCCCAGCCGACGCAATAGAGGCCGGGCTGAATCCGGCCCTCGTCATTGGCGAAACGGCCGCCCTTCTGATCGAAGGGCCCACCCGGGATGGGCGAAGTGCGATAACCGATGCAACTGACCAGCAGATCGCAAGGCAGGGTTTCCTTCGTCCCGGTGGGAACCAGCTTGCCATCGCGCAGTTCGGTGCCGGAAATTTCCAGCGCTTCCACTTTGCCGTTGCCGATGATTCGCTCCGGCACGCCGAAGAAATGGAATTCCACTTCCTTGTCCACGCCGCTGCGCTCGCTCTCGTCAATCGTGGCGAAGCTGCGCAGATGGCCCACCGATTTGCGCAGGCCCGGCTCCAGCGCCGCGTCTTCCGCGTCGGCGGGAAGGTGCGCGGCATGGACGCGCGGGCGCGCATTGTCGAGCTTGCCCAGTTCGCCCAATTCCTTCGGGGTCATGGCAATCTGGTGCGGGCCGCGGCGCCCGAGAATGGTGATTTTCTCCAGCTTCGATGTTTTCAGCAGATCGAGCGCATGGGCGACGATGTCGCTGCCTGCGAATTCCTCCTCGGTCTTCGAAAGGATGCGGGCCACATCCAGCGCGACATTGCCCATGCCGACGATCACCGCGTGCCGCCCGGACAGATCGGGATCGAGCTTCGCGAAGTTCGGGTGCCCGTTGTACCAGCCGACGAAGGCGGCGCTGCCGAACACGTTGTTCAGGTCTTCGCCCGGGATATCCAGCGGCCGGTCATTCGGGGCGCCGGTGGCGAAAATCACTGCGTCATAGAGCGATTGCAGTTCCTCCACCGTGATATCCTGCCCGATGGAGATATTGCCGACGAAGCGGACGTTATCGGACAAGGCGGTTTTCTCATACCGCTGGGAAACGCCCTTGATCGACTGGTGATCGGGGGCCACCCCGGTGCGGATCAGGCCATAGGGAACGGGAAGACGGTCGAAGATGTCGATCCGGACATCGTCGCCCCACTGTTTTTGCGCAGCTTCGGCGGTGTAATAGCCCGCAGGGCCGGAGCCGATAATCGCCAGATGCCGCATTCGCAATGTCTCCCGCTTTTTCTTGGTTGATTTGCCTTCTTCCCTATTTGCCCTCGCCATACAAGCTCTTGCGAGAGGGCGATGACCGGTGCCGGTGATCGCACCCAAAATACGATCCATTCCAGCGACATGGGAAGCAGGGGGTGGGTTAACGATTTTTCAAAACGCTCCGGCCTAGGGAGCGGCATGGTTGAAAGTGGGGCAGATCGCACCGTGGTTCGCAAGCGAGCCACTGCACCGGATAGGAGGGGGCAGAGGAGCGTAAGCGCCGCCACCTTCGCCGGTTACGAAGATCGCCTCGTCTCGCCGCAATGGTGGTTGACGGGCGCCGGTATGGCATTCGCCGTGATGCTGCTCTGCCTTGCCGCGGGCAATGTGGTGGCGCCGCTACCCGGCAGCATGCTGGTGGCGGCTATCCTGCTCTGTGCGGCGGCGCGTTATCTGGCGCGGTTTGAAAGCCTCGGGCATCCCACGAAGCGGCGGGCTTTCGCATTCGCCACGGGGGCGGTCGCCTTGCCGATGGCCCTGTTTGCGGTTGGCATCGCGCAATGGATGCAAGACGGCGGCCTGGGCTGGCAATGGGCACTGGCCATCATGGCGGGCATCGGTGCGCTGGGGAGCCTGATACAGGCCGGGCGGCAGCATATGATTCTGCTGGTCCAGATCCCTTTGTGGGGCGCTCTGGTGCTGTGCGAACGCAGTGTGGCCGGTATAGCGGTCCTGCTCCTGATCGTTCCCGCCGTTGCGCTTGCGAGCCGCAAGCAGGCTGAACGCGCACAACGCATGCGCAGCTTCCTGGAAGCGCAGATCGACGGGCAATGCCGGGCGCAGGATTTGCTGCACGAACTGGAATATTCCGGACAATACTGGTTCTGGGAAACGGATCGGCGCGACAACATTGCCTATGTGTCCCCCCGTGTGGCGGAAACGCTGCGGCGCAGCCCGAATGAACTGGAGGGGCGTTCGTTCAGCATCCTGTTCGATATGGCGCATGCGGAAGAAAACGACGGTCTGGCGCTGGCCTCGCACCTGTCCACGCGTTCGGCCTTTCAGGATTTGTCCGTGCGGGCGGCGATACCGGAGCAGGAAGAGGACCGATGGTGGTCGATCAGCGGGAGGCCGATATTCGATGGATACGGCAGCTTTGTCGGCTTCAGGGGAACGGGTTACGACCTGACGGAGAAAAAGAGATCGCAGCAGGAGGTATCGCGCCTTGCGCAATACGATTCGCTGACCGGCCTCGCCAATCGGCATCGCATGCTCGGCATGTTGGACACCATGTTGTCCGCGCCGATGGACGGCCAGGGCGATTGTGCGATTTTCCTGATCGATCTCGACCGGTTCAAACAGGTTAACGATAGCCTCGGCCATCCGGCGGGCGATGCCTTGCTGAAAGAAGTGGCCCAGCGTCTGCAGCACGTGGTGGGTGACAAGGGCAAGGTCGGGCGTCTGGGCGGGGATGAATTCTCGGTCGTTCTCGCCATGTCGGGGCAGGACGCACTGGCGCAACTGGCGCACGATATCATTGCCCGCCTTTCGCAACCCTATTCCATCGAGAGCCGCCGGATCGGGATCGGTGCTTCGATCGGTATCGCGATTGCGCCTGAACACGGTGAGACGAGCGCGGAGCTGATCCGCAATGCCGATCTTGCGCTCTACGCGGCGAAACGCGGGGGCCGGGGGCGCTATCAGTTCTATGCCGCCGCATTGCATTTGCAGGCGCTGGAACGGTATCGGCTGGAACAGGACCTGTTGCGCGCGATCCGTGACGATGGGCTCGAACTGCATTATCAGCCGATCATCGATACCGCGACCGATCTGGTATCCGGCTTCGAAGCGATGTTGCGTTGGCAACACCCGGTGAAGGGGCTTTTGTCGCTCAATCACTTCGTCAACGTGACGGAAGATACCAATCTGGTTTGCGCCATCGGCGAATGGGCAGTGCGCACCGCGTGCCGCGATTTGTCCGCCTGGCCGGACCGCATCCGCGTTGCCCTGAACATCCCGCCGTTGCTGTTCGCCAATCCCCGGTTGCCGGTGATCGTGGCCAATGCGCTGGTGCGGGCGGGCGTCGCTGCATCGCGGCTGGAACTGGAAATCACGGAGAATGTGTTTCTCGATGACGATGCGCGCGCGAATGCGACTTTTGCGGCGCTCAAGCGCGTAGGGGTAAGGCTGGCGCTGGACAATTTCGGGACGGGCAATTCATCGCTCACCTATCTGAAGAAAATTCCGTTCGACAAGATCAAGATCGACCCAGGATTCGTGCATGGCGCGGCGCAGCCGGGCAGTTGCAACGGGGCCATTGCAGCTGCGGTGGCGGGTCTGGCCCGCTCGCTGGGCATGGACAGCACGGCGCAGGGGGTCGAAACGGAGGACGAATTGCATCTGGTGCGGCTGTATGGTTGCAGCCACGCGCAAGGCGGTCTTTTCGCCGGTGCCTTGCCCTTTGCCGAGGCCAGCGAGTGGACGCGGGAATCGGCCGAGCGCAATTCCGCGCTTGCGGAACGCGCCGCACGGATGGCGCGGCGCACGATCTTGCGCAAAGTCGTGCTGGAAGGCGGCGGCGCCATGCATGTCGGGACGTTGCGCAATATCTCTCTGACCGGCGCTCTGGTGCAGGGCATGCGCAACGCCGTGCCAGGCGCCGAATTTCATCTCAGGCTATCCGATACCCATGCCGTTCGGGCGACGTGCCGGTGGTCCGAAGCCGATTTGGTCGGATTGGAATTCGTGGAGCCGTTGCAGCGCGAAGACGAAGAGCAACTCTTCGCAATTCCGGCAAGCGTTGAGCGAGGAGCGGATGCGGTGCGGGTGCAGCGGGTTGGATAACCGCGTAGCGATCCTGAGCGATGTTTTGCGTTTGGTTAACGCCTTTCTTCTAAAGAGGGATGCGTGGGTTTGGTCTGTGCGGGC
Source organism: uncultured Caenibius sp. (assembly GCA_964466155.1). Taxonomy (GTDB): domain Bacteria; phylum Pseudomonadota; class Alphaproteobacteria; order Sphingomonadales; family Sphingomonadaceae; genus Caenibius. Next base: position 4,701 of record CAYXMY010000123.1, read on the forward strand.
AGTCCGCACAACCGGTGGAAGGAACATATAATGCCTTTGGGCGATCTGCTGAGCGGACTGCGAAATCGTCCGGTGCGGGAAGAGCCTGCCCCCACACCGGGGACCGACCGTGTGCGCCTGCTCGATGTTTACGAAAAGTCCGGGGCTGGCTGGTTTTGGGCCGCCGACCGCGAAGGCCGTCTGACGTACCTTAGCGATACCGTTTGCCGCCTGCTGGAAAAGCCGCTCGAAGAGCTGGCCGGGCAGCCGATTACCGAAATTTTCGTCGTCGACAGCGAAGTGCTGGACGAACAGGACGGCAAGACCAGATCGCTTAACTTCATTCTGACAGCCCGCAATGTCATCACCGAATTGCCGGTCAAGGCTCCCGTCGAGGGGCGGGAAGTCTGGTGGGCGATTTCGGGCCGCCCGCTCTTCGACAAGGCGGGGCAGTTCGATGGGTACGGCGGCCATGGCAAGGATGTGACGGCGCAGCGCCAGGAACGGCGCGAAGCGGCCCACCGGGCGGAATACGACGAATTGACGGGCCTTTCCAATCGCACCCGGACGGGGCGGCGGTTGCAGGCGATTCTTTCGGCTTATCGGGTCGCCAAGCGTAGCTGTGCCCTGATTATGCTGGATCTCGACCGGTTCAAGCAGATCAACGACACGCTGGGGCATGCTGCGGGTGACGAACTGCTCAAGCAGGTTTCCGGCCGCCTCGACATGATCGTCGCCAAACGCGGCGAAATCGGGCGCGTGGGTCCGGACGAATTCCAGGTGATCCTGCCCGATTGCGACGATCGCGGGAAACTGGGTGAAATCGCGATGCGGATCATCCAGGTACTGTCGCAGCCCTACACCGTCGATGGCGCGCGTTGCGCTATCGGGGCATCGATAGGCGTGGCTATCGCTCCTTACGATGGGCTGGATGCCGAACAACTGGTGCGCAGCGCGGAACTGGCGCTCTACGCCGCGAAAGGCAGTGGACGGGGGCAGTATCGCTTCTATTCCAGCGATCTGCAGGATGAAGCCGTAGAACGGCGGGTGATCGAAGACGATCTTCGCGATGCCTTGGCCGACAATCAGTTCGCCATGGAATATCAGCCGATCGTGCGCATCGAGGATGGTGTCGTCGTCGGGTTCGAAGCGCTGATGCGCTGGGATCATCCGGTGCGCGGCAAGATTAGCCCGGAAGTCTTTGTGCCGATTGCCGAAGACACCCACCTTATCAACGCATTGGGGGGCTGGGCCTTGCGCACGGCCTGCACCGATGCGGCGAGCTGGCCAGGGCAATTGCCAGTCTCCGTCAATATATCGGCGGTCCAGTTTGCGATGGAAGGTTTCCCGACCTTGGTCGCCAATACACTGGCAGCCACGCAGATCGACCCCAGGCGGCTGGTGCTGGAACTCACCGAAAGCGTGTTCCTTTGCGACAACGAGGCGAACGACGCGACTTTCCAGGCGTTGATCGGTCTTGGCGTGCGCATGGCGCTTGACGATTTCGGGACGGGCTATTCCTCGCTCTCCTATCTCAGTTCTTCGCCGTTCGAACGGTTGAAGATCGACCGCAGCTTCGTCGAATGCTGCACGGAACAGGGCAGCAAGGACGGCGCAATCATCAGCGCCACCATCGGCCTTGCCAGTGCGCTCGACATGGATGTGATCGTCGAAGGGGTGGAAGCGTTCGATCAGCTCGAATTCATTCAGGAAAAGGGCGGGAAATTCGTTCAGGGCTGGATTTATTCGCAGGCCTTGCCCAATGTGGAAGTTTTGAACCGCCTGGGCGCTGGCGAGTTCCGGATCGAACCGGACGGCCCGCGCCGCTATCGTCCGCCCCGCCGGGCGATGTTCCGGATGATCGGCGTGATCCATGGCGATTATCGCTTCGAAGTGGTGATGCGCGATCTTTCCCGCACGGGCGCGAAGATCGAAGGGCTGGTCGGGGTTCCCGTCGATACGCAACTGGTGCTCGATCTCGGGAACGGCCAACTCGCGGTGGCGCGCGTGGTGCGTGCGGTGGACGCGGTGCTGGGGGTGGAATTCGAAACGCCGCTAATCAACGACGGGGCCGGGGGGCTGTGCACCCGGCACCGCATCTCGCCTTATGTGCTTGCGGCGGCGGGTATGCCGCTTTCGGCTTTGCCGCCGGGATATTATCCGCTGGTCAGCGTTGCGGACAACCAGTCCCAGATGGGGATGTTCACGCAGGCCAAGTTGCAGAATCCCGCACAGAAGCGCGCAGGCTGAGGAATTCCGCTGACAGGTGTGGTGTGCGCTGCTAACGGCGCGCGCATGACTGAATTGGCCAACATCCGCAATTTTTCGATCATTGCCCATATCGACCACGGCAAGTCGACGCTCGCTGACCGCCTGATCCAGTTCACGGGCGGCCTCACCGACCGTGAGATGAGCGAGCAAGTCCTTGATAATATGGATATCGAGCGGGAGCGCGGGATCACGATCAAGGCGCAGACCGTTCGCCTGACTTACACGGCCAAGAACGGGCAGGCCTACGAACTGAATCTGATGGACACGCCGGGCCACGTCGACTTCGCTTATGAAGTCAGCCGCAGCCTGGCCGCGTGCGAAGGCGCGCTGCTGGTGGTGGACGCCGCGCAGGGCGTGGAAGCGCAGACGCTTGCCAACGTCTATCAGTCTATCGAGCACGATCACGAGATCGTTCCCGTCATCAACAAGATCGATCTTCCCGCCGCCGAACCGGAAAAGGTGCGGGCGGAGATTGAGGATATCATCGGCATCGACGCCAGCGAGGCGGTACTGTCGAGCGCCAAGTCCGGTATCGGGATCGAGGATGTGCTGGAAGCGGTGGTCGCCAAGATTCCCCCGCCGAAGGGTGATCGCAACGCTTCGCTCAAGGCCAT
>CAYXMY010000124.1:0-7547 GCA_964466155.1 uncultured Caenibius sp.
TCTATTCGCGCGATCCGCGTTCGACCGCGAAGCGCGCCGAAGCCTTCGTCAAAGCCAGCGGCATCGGCGATACCGTCTATGTCGGCCCGGAAGCCGAATTCTTCATGTTCGACGACGTGAAGTTCTATGACGGCTACAACGGCAACGGCTTCAAGATCGACGATATCGAACTGCCGACCAACACCAACCGCGAATACGAGGAAGGCAACCTCGGCCACCGTCCGCGCGTCAAGGGCGGCTATTTCCCAGTTGCCCCGGTCGACAGCGCCGTAGATATCCGTGGCGAAATGGTCAGCACCATGCTCGAAATGGGCCTGCCCTGCGACAAGCATCACCACGAAGTGGCCGCCGCGCAGCACGAACTGGGGATGACGTTCGGCACGCTCGTCACCACCGCCGACCGCATGCAGATCTACAAGTACGTCGTGCACATGGTGGCGCAGGCTTACGGCAAGACCGCAACCTTCATGCCCAAGCCGATCATGGGCGACAACGGTTCGGGCATGCACACCCACATCTCGATCTGGGAAAAGGGCAAGCCGCTGTTCGCCGGTAACGGCTATGCCGGTCTGTCCGACACCTGCCTCTACTTCATCGGCGGCGTCATCAAGCATGCCAAGGCGCTGAACGCCTTCACCAACCCGACCACCAACAGCTACAAGCGTCTGGTGCCGGGCTACGAAGCGCCGGTGCTGTTGGCCTATTCGGCGCGCAACCGCTCGGCCTCCTGCCGTATCCCCTACGGCACGGGCGAAAAGGCGAAGCGCGTGGAATTCCGTTTCCCCGACGCGATGGCCAACCCCTATCTGTGCTATGCCGCGCTGCTGATGGCCGGTCTCGACGGGATCAAGAACAAGATCCACCCGGGCGAAGCCATGGACAAGAACCTGTACGATCTGCCCCCGGCCGAACTGGCCGAAGTGCCGACCGTGTGCGGTTCGTTGCGTGAAGCTCTGGAATCGCTCAACGCCGACTATGAATTCCTGCTGGAAGGCGGCGTGTTCACCAAGGACCAGATCGAATCCTACGTCGAAATCAAGTGGGACGAAGTGCTGCGTTTCGAAACGACCCCGAGCCCGGTCGAATTCGACATGTACTACAGCCTCTGATCCACGCGATTACGCAATCACCGAGGGGGCGTCCGGGAAACCGGGCGCCCTTTTCGTTTTTGGGAAGCGTAGCTGCCGACTACGCGCCCATAAGTACCGTTTCCCCATCCCCTTCCCGATTGCGGGCGCATCGCCCTTCCTCTAGGGAATCCGCATGAAGGAATTCGCGGCGGTGTTCGAACAGGGGCGCGCAAGAGCGGTGTCGAGCGGCGAATTGCTTGCCCGGTCCGGCCCCGGCTTTGCCTGGCTCCATGTCGAAAGCGACGATCCGCAATTGCCGCCTGACATGGCCCATGCCGCCTTGCCCGATATCGTCATCAGCGCGCTGATAGCAACGGAGACCCGCCCCCGCTGCGATGTGATCGGCCATGGCGCGATCCTCAATCTGCGCGGCACCGCGCTGGATAAAAGCTCCGGCGGCGATGGGCTGGTGTCGATCCGCCTCTGGGTGGAACGCGATCGGGTGATTTCCTTCAGCCGCATGACGCTGGCCGCCATGCCCAAAGTCCGCGAGGCGTTCATGGCAGGAGCGCTGGACGATCCGGGCGATCTGGTTTCCCTGCTCGCACGAGAGATCAGCCTGGAACTCGATCCGCTCGTCGCCGGGCTGGGCGATGAACTCGACGATTGTGAAAGCGCGCTGGAAACGGACAATCACGTGGGGCTGCGCCGGGTGGTGGCGCAGATCCGTTCCACCGCCATTTCGCTGCGCCGGTTCGTCGCTCCCAATCGCGATGCGCTCGATGCGCTCACCGCGCTCAATTTTCCGTGGCTCGCGGCGGAGGATGTGCTGCATATCCGCGAAGCTTCCGACCGTTTTGCCCGGATGACCGAGGAACTGGAAGCGGTGCGCGAACGCTCCGCGCTGGTTCATGAACAACTGACCGATCTGCGGACCGAAGTGGTCGATCAGCGTTCGCTCTACATCGCCATCGTCGCCTTCATTTTCCTGCCGCTGACCTTCATCACCGGGCTGCTGGGGATGAATGTCGACGGCATCCCTTTCGCCCATCACCCGTATGCCTTCTGGGGCGTGGTGGCGTTCTGCGCGCTGGTGGGCTTCCTCGTGCTGGGCTGGTTCGGCATGCGCAACTGGCTGCGGCGCTGACTCCGCCAATCGGCAGCGTAGGATAAAAAACAGTTTTCCTACACGCCATTTCGTTCATTATATGTTCCGCCTCCTGCAAACGAATCGGTGAGGCGATCCCATGAACCGTAGTGTCCTTTTCAACCTCGTCCGCAGACTGCTGGGGCGCGGTTTCCGGCAAAGCGAAGTGCACGCGCTCGATGCCGCCATCGATGCCATGATCGCGGCGACCGAGCCCGGAACGCCGGCCAACCGGCCCCGCATGGCCAGTGCGGCGGGCACGGCATTGGTCCAGCGGTTCGAAGGATGCGGACGGCGGCGCGCGGACGGGACGATGGAAGCCTATCCCGATCCCGGCACCGGCGGCGCGCCGTGGACCATCGGCTGGGGCGCGACAGGGCCTGACATCGGCCCACGCACGGTGTGGAGCCAGATGCAATGCGATGCCCGGCTCGACGCCGATCTTGCCCGCCATGCGCGCGATGTGGACCGGGCGCTGGGCGATGCCCCCACCAGCCAGAACCAGTTCGACGCGCTGCTGTCGTTCCATTTCAACACCGGCGCCATCGCCCGCGCGACGTTGACCCGCAAGCACTGCGCCGGGGACTATTCCGGCGCGGCGGCCGAATTCGCCCGTTGGAACCGGGCGGGCGGACGCATTCTGCCGGGATTGACGAAGCGGCGCGAGGCGGAAGCCCGGCTCTATGCCAGCGGGCAAACCTCCCGCGCGCCGCCTCAGTAATCCTTGCTGGCCTTGATCAGTGCGCTCTGACGCCCGACCGTGGACACCGAACCGAGCAGGGAAAGCCAGCTTGTCACCCGGAATTCCAGTTGCGTCGCGCTGTAGCCTTTCCCGTCGGTGATGATTTCGGCGTAAAGCTTGCGGGTCAGGTTCTTGCCCGCCGCGATGGCCGTACCCTGATCGCGCGCCGGATCGGCCGCGATGATGCGCAGGCGATCGAGCCCGATGGCGGACCGCAGCTTGTTGATCGGATCGAGCCCGCCGCCCCCGCGCAACGAAGCCAGCGCCGCCCCCAGTTGCAGTGCATCGGTGGCGCTGAGATTGGCGACCGATCCACCGAAAAGCAGGCGGGCCAGAAGTTCTTCTTCCGGCAAGGCCGGGGTTGAGGTGAAAGCGATTTCGGGCCGGGTCGCGTTGCCCTTCACCGTCACGCGCACCGACAGGCTATCGACCTTGGAATCGGCCTGAATATCGAGCTGCGGATTGATCGGCGCGCCCGCATCGAACCTGATCCGGCCGCGCGACAGGTCGAACTTGGTGCCCGCGAATTCATACGTGCCGCGCACCATATCCGCTTGGCCGCCGATGCGCATGTCGCTGGTCGTCCCGCGCAAGGCGATGTTGGCGCCCCATTCGCTGTCCAGCCCCATCCCACGCACATAGATGCGGTTGTCACCCTCCGCATCGATCAAGAACCGCCAAGGCTCCGAACGGCGCGCCTTGGGTGCGGCATCGGCCGCCAGATTGATTTCGCGCGTGGGAATATTGGGCAATTCCGCCACGGCTGAGGTGGAACCGAGGCTCCAGTTCGCCTGGCGGATGTTCAACCGCCCGGCGATGGTGCCGCCGATCCCGTTGGAGACGATCCGCAGCGGCCCGGTGACCGTGGCCGACATATCCTTGCGGTTCAGCACTTGCGCGTTCATCGCGGCCAGCCGGATGTCCATCACCGGCCCGTGCTGATCCAGCCCGCCGATATCGATGGTGCCGCTGCCGCTCACCTTGCCGCCATTGCCTGCGGTCCCGGCAAAGCTCGACAACAGCAGTTGCGAGCCGGAGAAGCTGCCGCGCGCGCGGACATTGCCGATATCCGTGCCAGTGAGCGAACTGCGGAAACGCAGCGTATCGCCCGCCACCGTGCCGCGCACGCTGGGATCAGCCAGAGTGCCCTTCACATCGGCGGCGATCTCCAGCGGCCCGGTGAGATCGAAGGCATCGATGGCCGCCAGGCGCCACAGTGCATCCGCCGGGCCGCCATAACGCAACTGCGCGAACAGCGATCCCTGATAGAGCCGGTCCATCAGCCCGCCCATGCGGGGCATGCCGCCGATCCGGGCCTGCACCCGGCCTCGCCGCTCCCCGCCTTCGCGAATGGCGGCGCGCGCCTGCAATTCGCGTTCGGACAAGTCCGCCACCAGATAGAAATCGACCGGCCGCGACGTCAGCACCAGGCCCGAGCGGCTGAGGCCGAGAATTTGCAACCGGCCCTGCCCTGTCGGCGGCGCGCCGGGTTTGGCATGATAATCGATCACACCCGAAATCTTGCCCGCCAGGCTCATGTCGGTCAGCGCGACATCGAGCACCGAAAGCGACATGTCGGCCAACTGGAGCTTGAGATCGGTCGGCCCGTTACCGCCGAAGCGGCCCTGCGCAATGGCGATGCCATCGCCGTATGTGACCTGCGTGGGCGCCAGCGCCCAGCCGCCATCGCGTTCCTTCGTCAGGATCGCACGGCGCGGCATGGTGATCGGGTGATCGGCGAACTCGCCCTGCGCCAGCAGCGCAAGCTGCTCCGGCGTCATGGAGCCTTGCAATTGCAGGCTGAAAGGCACGCCCCGGCGTCCGGCAAGCGAGGCATTGAACGTGCCGCGCCCGTTGGCGATGGCCGCCTTGGCCGCCAATCGCCCGACGAAGAACTTCCCGTAGCTGATGCCCTGGGCATAGAGCGAGCCGTTGGCCTGCGCCGTCTTGCCGCCGACCACGCCCGTGGCCTCGATCTTGAGCGTGCGGATCGTGAGCGGGGTCGTGCCGGTAAAGCGCGCGTTGCGGCCCGCCAGTTTGGCATCGAAGCCCTGCCCGCCGCCGCGCGGCGCAAGGCCGATGGTGCCATCGAGCCCACCGCCCGAAAGCAGCAGATTGCCCGTTGCCCCGCCACTGCCCAACGCCAGCACCCCGCTGATATTGGTCTGCGACACTGCCATCTTCGCGATTTCGATCCGCGTCGGCCCGCTGGACGGCATGAACAGATTGAGCCGCCCGTCGAACGGCCCGAGCATCGATTGACCGCTGGTATCGATCCCGAACCCGTTGGCAATCGGCGCCAGCGCAACCCGCACATCCTTGAGCCCGGCAGCCGGGAGCGGGCTGGCGAACACCAGCACCGCACGCGGGCCATCGCCCGCCATCGACGCATCGACCGTGAACTGACCATAATCCGCATGGCGGCCGGAACCGACCACTTTCGTCGTGCCGTTGGCCACGCTGCCATCCAGTCGCAGAACCAGCTTGTTGGCATCGAGCGCGACTTTTTCGAACAGCAGCGGCTGCTTGCTGCCCATCGCCACGCCGCCGCGGAAACGGATGTTGCCGCCTGTCACCGTCAACAGCGTTTCGTTGGCAAGGCGCGGCATGTTCCCGGCAAAATTGGCGCGCACCATCCAATCGCCATACGTCGTCAGCTTGGCGACGATTTTCGCATGGCCGTTAAGCGTGCCCAGGTTCTGCAGCGCGATCCCGCTCGCATCGACAGGCCCGGCGATGGCATAGCCGCCCTTGGCGATATCGCCGCGTACCGCGAATTGCGCGTTCAGCCCCGGAAAAGCGAGCTTCAACGCCGTTGAAGTGATTTCGTTGCCGGTCAGCGTGACCGTGCCGTTCGCCCGTCCGTTCACCAACCGGGGATCGACCATGCCGTTGCCGGTCACGATCCTGGCAGCCGTGAGATCGAGCGGCAAAACCCAGCTCTTGCCGTCATAGGTCAGCGTGCCTTGCTGCTTCAGTCCCGCAGCTTGCGTGGTTCCGGCAACCAGCCGGTCGATCTGAATGGTGTGCGGAATGACGAGATGCCGGAACGGACCGTCGAGATCGACGGTAAAGCGCGCGCCTTCCAGCCGCATGCCCTTGCCCAGCGCATCGGGCTGCGTCAGCCGCCCTGCGATCTTGAGCGCATCGGCCTTGTTGTTCGCCAGATCGAGACCGCCTTTCGCGGTCACGTCCAGCGCTTGGCCCTGCACGCGGGCAATGCCGTTGACCACGCTGTTTTCGAGGCGGCCCGATACGGCCAGCGCAACCTTTTCACCCAGAATATTCTTGGGCAGATCGGCGATCAGCTTGCCGGGGAATACCTGCCCCAGCGCGCCATACAGGCCTTCCTTGTTGGAAAGCGTGAAAGCGGCCAGCCGCGCGCCATCATGCCGGGCGAGGAACGCCCCTTTCCAGTTGCTCCAGGTCCCCTTGCCCACCAGGCGCAAGGCCACATCCTTCTTCGCGCCGCTCAATTCCGAGAGCAGGCCACCGGCGGGCGCCCGATAATCGAGATCGGCGTCGAACCGGTCCCGCTCCGGATAGGCGTCCAGCAAGGCGTGCAGACGATCCGTCCCACCCAACTTGCCGTCGATCTTGAGATAGGCCCGCCGTTCCCGCTTCAGTCCGCTGGCGTAAAGATCGACCCGGCGTTTTTCGCCCAGAACCTTTTCGGCGACCGTGAAGTTTTCGAGCCGGAACTTGTCCACCCGGATATCAAAATCGGGCAGCCATGGGGCATTGGGATCGCCCGGCTTCAATTTCGGTACGCGCAGCAGCGTGCCGCGCCGTGCAGTCAATTCGCGGATATCGAGCCCGCTGGTGAACCAGTTGAGCGGCCGCCAGTCGAGATCGGCCGTGGGCACCGTCACGAACACGCCTTTCGGATCGGACAGCGTCAGATTGCGCAAGGCCAGGCGGCTGTAGAGCGAACCTTCGATCCGCCCGATCTTGATCCGCAAGCCGTTTTGCGGCCGCAATTCCGCGATCCGGTCCGCCACGAAACGATGGCCGATGGGGGTGTCCAGCAGCACGGCGGACAACACCATCGCCCCGACCAGCAGGGCAAGGATACGCGTCGTCCAGTACCACCACGGCGAACGGCGGCGCGGCTTGGGGTTCTCCTCCCGCTCTTCCGGCGTTTCGGCAGGCACGGCGTCGTTCATCAGAAAGCCTGCCCCAGACCGACATAGACCCCTACCGGCGGATCGCCCGGACGGCGATTGAGCGGGGTTGCGACATCGATCCGGATCGGTCCGAAGCTGGTGTTATAGCGCACCCCGACACCCGCGCCGAGCTGCATGCCGCTGAAGCTCGGCATGGTCTTTTCGCTCACCATGCCTGCATCGATGAACGGCACAACCGACAGCGCCCCGCCGAAGAAGCCCGTCTTGACCCGCGCTTCCAGCGAAAATTCGACCAGCGAACGGCCGCCGCTGGGATCGTTTTCCGCGTTGCGCGGCCCGACCCCCTGATAGCTGTAACCGCGCACCGAACCGCCGCCGCCGGCATAGTAGCGCCGCGTCAGCGCGATATCGTCCAGCGGCGCGCCGATGATCGACGCCACTTTGACCCGGCCCGCAATCAC
>CAYXMY010000125.1:0-7514 GCA_964466155.1 uncultured Caenibius sp.
GCTGATCTACAATCGTTTCCATCCCACGGCGATGTGTTCGCCCACCCGCGCATCCCTGTTGACCGGGCGCAACCACCACGCGGTGGGCAATGGCATTGTCGCCAACCTCACCACCGGTTTTCCGGGCTACAACAACCTGATGCCCAAGAGCGCGGCCTCGATTGCCGAAATCCTGCGTCAGAATGGCTACAACACGGCCATGTTCGGCAAGCATCACAATGCGCCGGAAGATCAGGTTTCGCCGCAGGGGCCGTTCGATCTGTGGCCCACCGGCCTGGGTTTCGAATATTTCTATGGCTACATGGCGGCGGAAACCAACCAGTTCACCCCCGCGCTTTATCGCGGGATCACGCCTATCCCCACGCTGAAGAATGGCGAAGTGTTGGATCATGCGCTGGCCGATGAAACGATCAACTGGATTCACAATCAGCAGGCCGTCGATCCCGGCAAGCCCTTTTTCGCTTATGTTGCGACCGGTTCGACCCATGCACCGTTGCAGGCACCGGCCGACTGGATCGCGCGTTTTCGTGGCAAGTTCGATGCGGGCTGGGACAAGGTGCGCGAAGAAACGGTGGAGCGGCAGAAGCAGGACGGTATGCTGCCGAAGTCCGCTGCGGTCACTCCGCGCCCCGATGGCATCCCCGCATGGTCGAGCCTCAGCGACCGGGAAAAGCGCATCACTGCGCGGATGATGGAAGTCTATGCCGCGATGCTGTCTTATCAGGACAATCAGTTCGGCCGCATTCTCGACGAACTCGACCGGATGGGCGAAACCGACAATACGCTGATCGTCTTTATCGAGGGCGATAACGGTGCGGCGGCGGAAGGCGGGCGCTTCGGCAGCATGAATCCGATGTCCAATTTCGCCAACGGCACCCAGGAAACCGAAGAGCGGATGCTGGCCGATATCGACAAGTTCGGCGGGCCGGATGCGGCGGGCAATTATGCCGACGGTTGGGCCTGGGCGATGAGCGCGCCCAATCCCTTCGTGAAGCAATACGCATCGCATCTGGGCGGTGTCCGCAATGGCCTGGTCATTTCCTGGCCGGGCCATATCAAGGGCACCGGGATGCGCAGCCAGTTCACCCACGTGACCGACATCATGCCAACCTTGCTGGAAGCCGTGGGTATTCAGGCGCCTTCCGCGGTAAACGGGGTTGAGCAGCAGCCCCTCGATGGGGTCAGCCTGGCCTATACTTTCACCAATCCGCGCGCGGCCGAACAGCACCGCACGCAGTATTTCGAAATGATGGGCAATCGCGGCATCTATCACGATGGCTGGTGGGCGAACACCACCCCCAAGCGCAGCCCCTGGAGTTCGAGCGCCTATACCGCTGGCGATCCGGCGGATTACAAGTGGGAACTTTACGATCTCACCAAGGACCCCGCCCAGGCCCACGATCTTGCTGCCAGCAATCCCAAGAAGCTGGCGGAAATGCAGGAGCTTTTCGACAAGGAAGCCAAGCGCAACAACGTCTATCCGCTGGATGATCGGATGGACCTTTCCCGCTTTGCCGCCGCTGCCGCGCAGCATCCGGAACGCAGCAGCTATACCTATTGGGGGGCGGGCATTTCCATGCCGTTCCTGCGTGCGGCGCCGTTGCTCGCCCGGTCGTTCAAGATCGAGGCGGATGTCGATGTGCCCGCCGGCGATGCGCACGGCACGCTGGTTGCCATGGGCAGCAAGTTCGGCGGGTGGAGCTTCCATCTCGTCGACGGGCGTCCGGTCGCTTACATGGCGGCAAGCCAGTTGCCGGGGGATCAGTCGGCTGTGGCGGCGAAGGCTTCGCTGGCCCCGGGCAAGACCCATCTGGTATACGATTTCCACTACGATGGCGGACGTAACGCGGGCGGGGAAATGATTATCACCGCCAATGGGCAGGAAATAGGCCGTGGGCGGATTGCCCGCACCATTTCCAAGCCGCCGGAAATGACCGATACTTTCGATGTTGGCTTCGACGCGGATACCCCGGTTCTGGAAGGCCCCGCCAGCCAGCCTTTCAACGGGCGGATTGACAAGGTCGTGGTCCTTCCCGCTATGCCGCAGGCGGGTAAGTAAGGAACATCGGGCCGGTTTCGCGAATGTTCGCGAAACCGGCCGTTCCACAGGAAATCGAGCATCGCGCCATGCAGAAGAGTATCGACCGCCGCGAACGGATCATGCGTGCGGCGGCGGTGCATTTCCTGAAAGACGGCTTCGAACGCACCAGCATGGATCGCATCGCGGCGAGCGCGAAGGTCAGCAAGCAGGCGATCTACGAATGCTTTCGGGACAAGGAAGAATTGTTCGACCGCGTGGTTCGGGCCAGCCTTTCTCCCGCCACGGCAACGGAAATCGTCGAACAAGGCGATATGCTGGAAACCTTGTCCGCTGCGGCGGAAGACCTTTTCGAACGGCACATCGTTCCGCGCAATTTCGGCCTGTTTCGCGCCAATATCGTGGTGATGCCCCGTTTTCCGCAATTGGCGGTGGACCTGCACGATTATCGCCGCAGCCAGAGCGGGAATCTCGGCGAGTATCTCGAACGGCAGGCACAGGCCGGCCGGATTGCACCGATTGTCGGGAGCCCGGTCGATCTCGCCACCCGGCTGGGCACCTTGGGGGTTGAAGGGGTACGGTACTTTCTCGGCTACAAGCCGCTTGAAAAGCCGTTGCGCCGCCTTCAGGCGCAGCTTGCAGCGCAGGTCTTTTGCTTTGGCGTGCGCGATCTCGCGATGCCCGAAGGGTTCGCCCCTCAGCCCGGCTACGATCCGGAAATGCCGGAGCCGCCAGCCGGCGCGCAGATGCGCATGCCGGTGGAGCGGTTTGCCGCGTTATGCGATGCGGCGGCGGACGAATTTCTCGCCCAGGGTTTCGAAGGGGCCAATATCGATGCCATCGCGGCGGCGGCGGGCGTCGGCCGGGCAACCATCTATCGCCGCTTCGGTGGCAAGGCCGGATTGTTCAGCCATGTGATCGAGCGGGAGATCGCGCGGCAATGGCAGGCGATTCCCGTGCCAGAGGGGGCCACGCCACTGGCTCAGTTGGAGAGCTTGAGCCGCATCGTGCTAAAACTCCATCTCGCCCCGCGCTCGCTCGCCACGTATTATCTTCTGGTACAGGAAAGCGGCCATTTTCCGGAACTGGCGCGGCGTTTCTACGATATGCAGATCGACCGGGCGGCGCGGCCTCTCGCGGCCATAATCGCGGGGGCTGGGCTGCCTCCGCTTGCACCGGTGCTGCTGCGCATGTTCCACACCGTCGCCACTTTCGGTGTGCGCTATATTGTTTCGCTGCGCGTGGTGGACGATGAGGAAATCGGGCTGGTCTCCCGCCAGGCGGGAACGGTGTTCTGGCAAGGTATTGTGAACGATAGATAGTAAACAGGTTGGACGGCGCGGATGCCTCTGGTGTATCGCGCGTATTTGTGAATACGGTCCCGGCAGGAAAGGGCGGATCTTTGGAAACGAAAGCGGATCTCAAGGGCATGAAGAAGGTCGTGGGCGGCACCTTCACGATGGGATCGGAACGCTTCTATCCTGAAGAAGCCCCATTGCGCAAAGTGCGGGTGGATACCTTCTGGATCGACGAAACCCCGGTCACGAACCGGGAGTTCGCCCGCTTTGTGGAGGCGACGGGTTACAGGACTTTCGCCGAAACCGCGCCCGATCCGGCGGACTATCCGGGGATGGACCCGGCGCTGGCGCAGGCGGGATCGCTGGTCTTTTTCAAGACGCCGACCCCGGTCGATACCAATGATTTTTCGCAGTGGTGGCGTTTCGTGCCCGGCGCGGACTGGCGCCATCCCACTGGGCCGGACAGTTTGTTGGCAGGGCTGGACGATCATCCCGTGGTCCACATCGTCCACGAAGATGCGCTCGCCTATGCCAATTGGGCGGGCAAGTCCCTGCCGACCGAGGCGGAATTCGAATTCGCCGCACGCGGCGGGCTGGAAGGGGTGGAATTTGCCTGGGGCGATGAACTGGCGCCGGGCGGGGCGATGATGGCCAACTATTGGCAGGGGCTGTTTCCCTTTGCCAACCAGATGCTGGATGGGTGGGAACGGACATCGCCCGTCAGGACCTACCCGGCCAATGGTTATGGCCTGTACGATATGATCGGCAACGTCTGGGAATGGACCGACGATTGGTATGGCGATCCCGTGGCGGAAAAGAAGGCCAAGGGCGCGTGCTGCGTTGCGGCCAATCCGCGCGGCGGCCGCAAGCAGGACAGCTTCGATCCCTGCACGCCTGCGGTGCCGATTCCGCGCAAGGTGCTGAAGGGCGGTTCGCACCTGTGCGCCCCCAACTATTGCCAGCGTTACCGCCCGGCGGCACGCCATCCGCAACCGCTCGACACATCGACCAGCCATGTCGGTTTCCGCTGTATCGTGCGCGAAGTGGGCTGAGGCGGGCAGAGGGGGCACGTGGCAAAGAGCGGGGCAAAGGGCGGTGAGCTTCACCGCATGGCGGCCGAAACGCCGGAAGCGATCCGCCGCCCGGCGACCGGCTGGGCGGTGCTGGAGCCGCTGCGCTTCGCGTGGGAATTGAGCGGGCTCGCGCTCAGCAGCCCCTTGCTCGCCACCGCGCCGCGCGGCGATGGGCACCCGGTGCTGGTGCTGCCCGGCTTCGCGGCGAACGATTACGGCACTTTGCTGTTGCGCCATTACCTTTCGCTGCTCGGCTATCAGGTGTTCCCGTGGAATCTCGGGTGGAATCTCGATCAGCACAGCGCGGGCAAGCAAGGGGAATTCGTCTCCCGCCGGATCGAGGAGATCGTTACCCGGACGGGGTGCAAGGTCAGCCTCGTGGGGTGGAGCCTGGGCGGCGTCATCGCGCGCGAAGCGGCCCGCCGCGATCCGGTATCTTTGAGGCAGGTAATCACGCTGGGCAGCCCTTTCGCAGGCAATCCCCGGGCCACCAGCATGGCGGTTCTCTATGAAGTGATTACCGGCAATCGCTTTTCCAGCGCGAAGAACCGCCGACGTTATGTCGGCGGTTATCGTCCGCTGGCGATCCCGTCGAGCGCGATCTTCAGCAAGAGCGACGGGGCGGTGGCCTGGCAGAACTGCGTGAGCGAAACCGACGCCATCACCGAAAATATCGAGGTCGTCTCCAGCCACAGCGGCTTTTCCGCCAATCCGGCGGTGTTCTATGCAGTGGCGGACAGGCTGGCGCAGGCGGATGGGGCATGGCGCAAATTCTCCGGCACGGGGCCATACGCCGCCTTTTTCCCCTGATCGCGGGGGCCATGCGAAATTGATCCGGCGCAATGCCGGGCGCGGCGGGGCGTGGTCTATCCCGCCTTATGTGGCCCTATCTTCCCGATCTGCTCGACCAGCCCGTTCCCCGCTACACCAGCTTCCCGACCGCTGCGGAATTTCGCGCCGATGTGGGACCGGCTGAGCACGGCGCCGCGCTGGAGGCGGTTTCGGGCGACATCTCCCTCTACGTCCACATCCCGTTTTGCGAAACGATCTGCTGGTACTGCGCCTGCAACACCGGCGCGGCCAACCGGCGGCAAAGGCTGGCAAGCTATCTCGATGCGCTGCGGCAGGAAATCCGCCTGGTTGCGCAGCGCCTTCCGGCCGATGCGCGGGTGCGGCGGATCGCGTTCGGCGGCGGCAGCCCCAACGCCGTCGCGCCGGTCGATTTCGTCCGCCTGTTCGACGAGCTTGTGCTGCGCTTCCGCCTTGCCGATCCGGTCGTTTCCATCGAGCTCGATCCGCGTTCGCTGATCGATGAGTGGGAAGGGGTGGCGCGCGGCATCGGGGCCACGCACGCCAGCATGGGGGTGCAGACTTTCGCGCCGCATCTGCAGGCGGCCATCGGGCGGCATCAACCGCTGGAGATGATCGCGCGCAGCACCGCGCTTCTGCGGCGGGCGGGCATCATGTCGCTCAATTTCGATCTGATGTATGGGCTGCCGGGGCAAAGCGATGCCGATCTTGCCGAAACGCTGGACCGTGCCGCGCATATGGGGGCGGACCGGATCGCGCTGTTCGGCTATGCCCATGTGCCCCACCTGATCGCGCGGCAGCGGCGGATCGATGCCGCTGCCCTGCCGGACAAGGCGGCGCGTTTTGCCATGGCGCGGGATGGCTATCGCCAGCTTGTGGAAGCGGGCTATCGGCCGGTCGGGTTCGATCATTTCGCCTTGCCGGGCGATCCCCTGGCGCAAGCGGCGGCGGCCGGGCGGCTGCATCGCAATTTCCAGGGCTTTACGGAAGACGCGGCGCCGGTGCTGATCGGCCTCGGCGCTTCGGCCATCAGCCAGTTTCCCGATCTGCTCGTCCAGAACGAGAAGAACAGCGGCCGGTATCGGATGATGCTGTCGCAGGAGACGTTACCGGCGGCGCTGGGTGTGCGCCGCCTGCCGGATGACCGCAGGCGTGCCGCGATTGTCGAAGGGCTGCTCTGCCATGGGCGGGCAGCCATTCCTCCGCGTTTCG
Source organism: uncultured Caenibius sp. (assembly GCA_964466155.1). Taxonomy (GTDB): domain Bacteria; phylum Pseudomonadota; class Alphaproteobacteria; order Sphingomonadales; family Sphingomonadaceae; genus Caenibius. The sequence goes on from CAYXMY010000125.1 coordinate 6,432, forward strand.
CGAGCGCGGCGGAGGAGGGGCTGGCGCCCTATCTCGCGGCGGGACTGTGCCGCTATGCCGGGCATGACCTGCTGATCGCATCGCAGGGATTGCCCTATGCCCGCTCCATCGCCGCGCAATTCGATCCCTATCGCCAGCAATCGCCCCGCCGGTTTAGCTCCGCGATCTGAACCGGCGGGCAGACGGATCACATCGGGCCGAGGCCGAATGTGGCGCGTTCCTTGTTGATATAGGGGCGGCAGACTTCGCCCATCTTGATGATGTAGATCGCTGTCGGGGCGTAGCCGGCCAGTGTGTCATCCTTGTATGCTTGGGTGATCCGGTCGGCCAGTAGTGAGGAACTGGTTTCCAGCGCGATCAGGCATTCGGTGCGGCCTTTCTTGGCAAGCGCGTTGACCAGCGTATCGTCGATGAACATGTAATTGAGCCCGTCATTCAAGCCCTGGACATAGGCAGCCTTGGCTTCCGGGGACAGCGCCATCCACCCTTTCTTGTTGTTGACGTACCCTTCGGCGTGAGCAGCAGAGGCTGCCGTGAGCGCGAGGCAGAAGGCAGCGATCGCCAACGAAACGCGGGGACTGTTCATGGCCAACTTTTCCTCGATGAAAATGGTTCAGAACGCAGAATTTCTGCTTTGTTATCAATAAAAAATTGGATTCGCCAGATATTATCGCCACTTTTGTGAATATGATTAATTAATTACGTATTTGAAATATTATTTCAAATCTTGCAATTGATCGACGCAATAGAATCAAAAGGGCTCATGCAGGATTGTGTCGAGACTCGAATATTTTGCAATAAGGAATATAAAATTCCGTAATATTGAAATATTATAATTATAATATGCATTATATAGTTATGATAGAGAATATATATTTCAATGTAAATGAATCATGGCGATTGTAATTTGACTCTCTGCAATACGTGATGAAGAAACCTGACGGGATTTTAAGGGGCTGTTCTCGATACGCTAAGCGATTGAAGTCGTTTCCGATATATAGCCCCAATATAGAATGGGCGCTGTCGGGGTATCTGAATTGAGGGTAATCGCGCAGCGTTTGCCTTGATCTTGTCGATGTCCGT
>CAYXMY010000126.1:0-7456 GCA_964466155.1 uncultured Caenibius sp.
GATCATGCCCCGGCACCAGGGTTTACGCGGATATGTACTGGAACCGTTCCGTGCTGAACCTGCTTCCCATCGACAACCGCGCCGTGGTGCCGTTCGCCTATGCCAAGACCGCCGGGGACCATGGTTTCGCGCTCGCCCCGTCAACGTCGCGCACGCTCTCCGCCTCATGCCCGACGATATTCTGGGCCGAACATATCACCCCTCCGCTCACCGATGCCCGGGGGCTGCGGGACAATCTGCGCAGCCGCGGCTTTCCCGTGGCGGAAGGGCGCTTGCAGCGGATCGGGCAAGGCTGGATTTTCATCGTCCCTGCCCCCTAAAATACGCGAAGCAGAGCGCGCCACGGCGGCAATCTTGCCTGAACTTGCCCCTGAACTTGAGGGACTTGGCAGCCTTTTCCCCTGTTCAAACCTTGCAGCTTGCGGCACATCCCCCACATCGCATCAGACCGCGCGAACAGGAGAAGTCGTCCGTGTCATTCCGCCGAGTGCTGCTTGCAGCCACATCCGCTCTTGCCATTGCGAGTGTCCCGACCATGTCCATTGCCGCTGAAAAGGCCAACGCGAAAGCCGCTGCGAAGCCCGCCCCCGCCGCTGCGCCCGCCCCATCCGCCGGCCCCTTCGCCGAAAAGTCCCCGCTGCCGTTTCAGGCGCCGGATTTCGCGAAGATCAAGGATTCCGATTACGAACCGGCCATCGCAGCAGGCATGGCCGCGCAGCAGGCGGAAATCGCCGCCATCGCCAACAATCCCGCAGCCCCCACGTTCGACAACACGCTGGCCGCCATGGAGCGTTCGGGGCAAGTGCTGAACCGCGCGCTGGCCGCGTTCTACACCGTGGTCGGGGCCAATACGAACGACACGCTGGATGCGGTGGAAAAGGCCGTTTCGCCCAAGCTCGCCGCGCATAACGATGCGATCTATCTCAATTCCGCGTTGTTCGCGCGGATTCAGGCGCTGTACGATGCCCGCGCCACGCTGGGCCTCACAGGCGAACAGGCCCGGCTGCTGGAAACCACGTACGAACGCTTCGTCAACGCGGGCGCGAAGTTGAGCGATACAGACAAGGTCACGCTCAAATCGCTGAACGAACAGCTTTCCACGCTCGGCACCGAATTTTCGCAGAAGCTGACGCAGGCGACCAAGGATGCCGCACTGGTGGTGGATACACGGCAGGAACTGGACGGGCTGAGCGATGCGGAAATCGTTGCCGCCGCCAAGGAAGCGGAAACGCGCAAGCTGCCCGGCAAGTTCGTGCTGACGCTGGTCAACACCACGCAGCAGCCGCAGCTTGCCAGCCTGACCAACCGCGAAACCCGCCGCCGCCTGTACGAAGCGAGCCGCTATCGCACCGCGCGCGGCGATGCCAACGACACGCGCGCGATCATCGCCAGGATGGCCGAACTGCGCGCCACCAGGGCGGCGCTGCTCGGCTATCCCGACTATGCCACTTCGGCGATGTACGACCGGATGGTGAAAACCCCTGCCGAAGCGCTGGATTTCATGGCGCGGCTCGTCACCCCGCTGGCCGACAAGCAACTGGCGGAAGCGAACGAACTGGATCAGGCGATTGCCGCGTCCGGCGGCAATTTCACCGTCCAGCCGTGGGATTGGGATTTCTATTCGGAGAAAGTCCGCAAGGCGAAGTACGATCTCGATCAGGCGCAGGTGAAGCCCTATTTCGAAATCAACCGCGTGCTGGAAGATGGCGTCTTCTACGCCGCCAACCTGATGTACGGGCTGACTTTCACCAGGCGCACCGATCTGCCGGTCTATCAGCCCGACGTGACCGTTTACACCGTGCATGACAAGGACGGTTCCGAACTCGGCCTGTTCTATTTCGATCCCTATGCCCGGCCCAACAAGCAGGGCGGCGCGTGGATGGGCAATTTCGTCGAACAGTCGCGGCTCATGGGCACCAAGCCGGTGATCTACAACGTGTTGAACATCGCCAAGGCCAATCCGGGCGAACCGCAACTGGTAAGCTGGGACGATGTCATCACCATGTTCCACGAATTCGGCCACGGCCTGCACGGGCTGTTCGCGGATCAGGAATATCCTTCGCTGTCGGGCACCAACACGGCGCGCGATTTCGTCGAATTCCCCAGCCAGTTCAACGAGAATTTCGCCAGCCAGCCCGCGATCCTGTCGCACTATGCCAGGCATTACCGGACCGGCGAAACGATCCCGCAAGCGCTGATGGATAAAATCGTCAAGGCGAAGAACTTCAACCAGGGCTATGCCCTGGGCGAAGTGGTGGCCGCCGCGCTGCTCGACATGAAGTGGCATACGCTGAAGGCGGGGGAAACCGTGCCCGATGCCGACGCTTTCGAAAAGCGCGCGCTGGACAGTCTGGCGCTGCGCACCAATCTGGTGCCGCCGCGCTATTTCAGCACCTATTTCCGGCACATCTGGGACAACGGTTATGCTGCGGGATACTATTCCTACCTCTGGACGGAAATGATCGCCCACGATGCCTTCGCCTATCTGATGAAAGACGGCGGGGGCCTCACCCGTGCGGCGGGGGACAATTTCCGCGCCAAAATCCTCAGCCGCGGCAACACCGTGGACTATGCCCAACTGTACCGCACCTATGCCGGGCGCGATCCGCAGATCGATGCGATGGTGCAGGCGCGCGGGCTGGAACCGGCGGGCCGGTAAACTTCCCCTCGCGGGCGCGAAAAGGGGCGGCGATGCCTTGCGCTTCGCCGCCCCTTTTTCATGGCAATCGTGCGGCGGGAGCGAAGCCCCCACCCCGTGCGATCACTTACTTGCGCAGGCGCACGCCGATATAGGCCGCCCGCCCTTGCGTGCCGTAGCCTTCGGCAATGGTGTAATGCTGGTTCCAGAGGTTTTCGATCCGGCCGAACAGTTCCACATTGTCGTTCACGGGGAAGCTCGCCCGCAGATCGCCCAGTGCATAGCTGTTCAGTTTCACCGTGTTGGCCACATCGTCCCACGCATTGCCGACCACGCGCAGATCGAAACCGAGCGCAAGCCCGAGTGGCGTCTGCCAATCGAGCGAGCCGGTGACCATGTGCGCCGGGCGGCGGGCGAAACTGTTGCCGCGATTGGGATCGCCCGGCGTCCGGTTTTCGGTATCGACGTAGCTATAGACCACATTGCTGCTGAGCGTCGGGGTCAATTGCAGGCCGACTTCCATTTCCAGCCCCTGCGCCCGGCCCTTGCCGACATTGTAGTAGAAGCCATCGGGCCGCGTGGCGCAGAGCGGCGCGGCGCCGGTCCAGCAACTGAAGAAGTCGATCAGGTTCCGGGCATCGCGGCGATAGGCGGTGACGGCGAGATAGACCGGATCGCCGCGCTGGCCATAGCTCGCCCCCACTTCGTAGCCCTTGCTCCGTTCCGGCATCAGATCACGGTTCCCGTATTGGGAAAGCAACTGATAGAGGGTCGGAGCCTTGAACCCTTCGCCATAGGCTGCGCGCAGGCGCAGATTGGGCAGCACTTCATAGGCCGCATTGGCCCCCAGGGTCCATTTCCCGCCGAAATCGGTGTGGTGATCGTAACGCAGGCCGCCGGTGACGACCAACCGCGTGCCATAATAGCCAAGCAGTGCGTGAACGCTGCCGTTCTCCGCCTTGCCCTTGTCGGGGGCGTTGCTGAACCGGCTCCATTCGTAGTCGCCGCCGAAATTGAGCGCGAACCTGGCGGGCAGCGCCACGCGGCCCAGCAGTTCGGCGCGTTCCGACCGGCCATCAAGCGTATAGACGCCCCACGGATCGTTCGGATCGTTGCCTTCCCGCCGGGTGTCGGTGATCGAATAGCCCGCGTTGAGCGTGAGCCCGCCGGTTTCGTAAAGCGCCCCGACCCGGCCCGACCAGACGCGCAGCTTCTGCGTCGCAGCGGTATCGGCGAACGTGTAATTCGGCGGCGGATAGCCATCGAGATCGGCCTTGCCCTGGCTATACCGGGCATTGGCGGTGAACGAGAGTTCGTCCGTCACCCGATAACGCGCGCGGCCCGCGATATTGTACTGGCGGAAGCCGTCCTTTTCGGTGCCGCTGGCCGCCGCGGAATAGCCCTTGGCATCGACGAAGCTGCCCGAGATCCCGGCTTCCAGCCGTTCCCCCTTCACGCCTGCGGCGGCGGTCGCGGTCACGCGGTCGTCACCGCCGTATTCCACGCTGCCGCTCACCCCGTTTTCGATCCGGGTGGTGATGTTCATCACCCCGCCCATCGCCTGCGAACCCCAGATCACGGAATTGGGGCCGCGCAGCAGTTCGATGCTGTCGATGGTCCCGGCGGAAAGCTGCGACAGGTCGAGTTCACCGTTGGCATTGGCCGGATCGTTCGACGGCACCCCGTCGACCAGCACCAGCGTCTGCCCGGCTGGCGCGCCGCGCACACCGATCAGGGTCAACCCGCCCAGCGGGCCGGTGCGGGTGAAGGTCGTGCCCGGCAGACGGGTCAATATGCGGGTGACATCCGCCCCCTGAATCCGGTCGATCTCTTCACGGTCGATGACGGTGATCGATTGCGGCGCATCTTCCGCCGGCTGGGCCAATCCGGTGGCTGTAATCACGATTTCCCCATCGTCGGCCAGCGCAGGCTGCGCCACGATGAGACTGGAACCAATAAACAACAAATACTTACGCATTAACCTTCTCCAACGAACGAATGTCGTCCGTGGCGATGAGGTCATGCAGTATTGCCACCCCTAACGCTGCCCTGGGTACATCCCGCCCCACGGCTGAACGACGGACATGGGCAGGTCTCCTGGCTCCCGGATCGCTGCGGTTCGTTCGCCTTCCCAGCCCGCACGCAGCAAAGGCCAGTGGCAAAGTGAACGAAACGCTCCCCGGTCACAGTTGCGGGAGCAGCGCCGGTATCGCACCGGCTTCCCTCTTCGGCCGGGCAGACCATACAGTCTGCATCCGGCAACCCATGACGCAGGCACTCCATTATGCCGCAATGCAGCATCAGGCAAGCGGCGAGTCATATTGCTGACATGAGGGGCCAGCGATTGCCGGGTGGGCGTTAACGATTTCGACGGAATGTTCCGCTACGGGACGATCGGCAGGCATTGCGTGCTTTTTGACGATTTTGGCGCTACGCGCCCAAGCGCGAAGTCCGTCCCGCCGATGAAAGGCCCGTTTTGAGCGTACGCCACCTTCCCGCCGAAGAGCACCGGCCCAGCGATTTTCGCGGGCGGTTCCGGCGGCGTGCGCGTGCGCTATCCGGCCGGAAACCGGGGCTTCTGGGCGCGGGTGGGCAGCGTCTCGCGCTTCTCGCTGCGGCCATCGCGGTGCCCGCTTTCGCCGCGCCCACCGGATGGGGCCTGCCCGATTTCGCCAATGGCGAACCTACGGCCAAGGCCCACCCGATGGGATTCGAAACGCCGGGGGAAAGCTTTCCCGGATCGGCATTCTATTATCTCGCGGATGACGGATTCGGCCCTTCGCCCCCCGTGCAAGCCCATGCCCCCCTCGATCCGGATGCACATTGGGACAGCGATGCTGCGCACCCCGCCACATTCTCCGCCGCCCGCCCGCTGTTCGCCAGGGGGACGGCGACGGATGAATCGCGGGCGCTGCACTGTCTGACGCAAGCCGTCTATTACGAAGCGGCCAGCGAATCCGACGCGGGGCAGCGCGCCGTGGCGCAAGTGGTGCTCAACCGCGTGACCCATCCCGCTTTCCCCAAATCGGTCTGCGGTGTCGTCTATCAAGGGTCGGAACGGCGCACGGGCTGCCAGTTCACATTCACTTGCGACGGTTCGCTCGCGCGCGTGCCCGCACGCTTCGCATGGGACCGGGCGCAGGCCGTGGCACGGGCGGCACTGGCGGGCTACGTCTATACGCCGGTCGGCCTTGCCACGCATTACCACACGATCCAGGTCAATCCCTACTGGGCGCCCAGCCTCAACCGGCTGACCACCATCGGGGCGCACATCTTCTATAGCTGGCGCGGGGCGGCGGGGCGGCCCACGGCGTTCGACAGCACTTATCTGGGCAACGAGCCGATCGCCGCACCGCACGCGCGGACCACTGTCGATCCGCGCGCGGACCTCGATCCGGTGGCTCTGGCCAAGGCTTACGAAAGCGGCTTGCAGCGTTCTGCGGCAGCGGGCGCGCCGGGTGCCATGGGTCTGACAGCGGCGCCGGTGGCACAGCCGCGGCCCGATTATACCCCCGCCGTCGAAGCGCGCGGCGGCGAAGCGCTCTACAGCGGCACACGCCTGCCCGACAGCGGATCGGTGAAGAGCGAATATGCTCGCAGCGGGGAATGGCTCGCCTCCCCCAAGTAAGTGTTTTTCCGCAGTTTTTCACCGAATTTCGCACTGGCGCGATAAAATGGTTAACGCGCTGGAAACCAAACCTCCGAAGAGAAAATTAGGGCTACTCTTCTAAACCGGTCTCGCACTTCCCCCACGAGGCCGTTCATGACCATCCATTTTGCTGCTGCCCGCGATGCCGCCAAATCACCGGTGGCCCGCGCGTTGCAGCGCCCGGAAATATGCCACGCCCAGAACGACAACGGCCCGGCGGGCGATCATGACCTGATGGTTTACGCCGCGCTGCGGCATTTTTCGGAATTCGGCCTCGGCGCGCCGCATCAGGCGCGGGAAAACGCCAAGGCGGCCTTCTTCGCAGGGGATCGCAAATCGTACGACTGGTGGCGCGAAATCTGCCGCCTGCTCGACAAGCGTCTCGCGCAGGGCCTCGATGCCGAAGCGCTGGGAATGGCCCCCAAGCCCACTTCGGCCTGACCGTCCGCACCGCTGCTCTGGCGCATAATCCCCGCATTCCCCGCAGGTTGCGCTTTAACCACTCGGTGACCCTTTTCGGTTAATGCGGTGTCAACTGGACGTAAAAGGAGCGCGCCCATTCCACGGTTGCGGACATTGCTGGCTCAGATCAGATCGAGCGACAACGCGGTTGACGACCGCGTTCGCGCTCTGCTGCTGGGCACGCTCTATACGCAGCCCACCAGCCTTGCCATCGGCGCAATCAACGGCGTCGCCTCCTCGATCATCGCGGCCTACGTCACCGGCAGTTCCATACTGATCTATGCCGCCGTCGCGCTGACGATCATCGCGACCGTCCGCATCGCCGTCGCCTATCTATCCGTGCACAAGATCGGGCCGGACAATGCGCGGCGTTGGGAACTGGCCTATGAAATCGGCGCTTTCAGCTATGCTGGCACCATCGGCCTGATCGCCGGGATCAGCATCTGGCAGCAGGTCAACGCCCATGTGCAGGTGATGACCGTGGCCGTGGCCCTGTGTTACGGCACCGGCATCGCGGCGCGCAACGCCGGGCGGCCAAGCATCGCCATCGGCCAGTTGATCCTCGCGCTCATTCCGGTGGTCATCGGCCTGCTGCATGTCCGGTCGCTGACTTATGTCGTGCTGGCGCTCACGGTGACGCTGCTCGTCCCCGCCATGATGTCGATTTCGCTCAATGTCTTCGCGACGCTGCGCCAGTCGATTCTGGA
>CAYXMY010000127.1:0-7420 GCA_964466155.1 uncultured Caenibius sp.
GGGGCAAGTCGCGGCTATCGAACGGGCCATCGCGGAGGGTACCGGTTGCGCCGCCATCCTCCATCAAGTGGCCGGAGTGCGCGGCGCGGTTTTCGGATTGATGGACGAACTGGTGGAAGACCATATGCGCGAACATGTGATGGCCCCCGGCCTGAGCGATGCAGAACGGATGCAGGGCGGCGAAGAACTGCTCGCCGCCGTCCGCCGTTACGCGAAATAGCCCGGCGATGGCCCCCGATACGGAAATAGCGGCTTACGCGCACGATCATGTGTTCCTCGGCACACGGCACGACGAGAACGCGCGGCGCACTTTGTGGGTCGTCGGCCTGACCGCCATCATGATGATCGGCGAGATTGCCGCAGGCATGGTTTTCAATTCGATGGCCCTGCTCGCGGACGGGTTCCATATGGCGACCCATGCCGGTGCGCTGGGCGTTGCCGCCGCCGCTTATGCCTATGCCCGGCGGCATGCCCATGGCCGGCGCTACAGTTTCGGCACGGGCAAAGTCGGCGATCTCGCCGGGTTTGCCTCCGCGCTGGTGCTGGGTCTGGTGGCATTCGGCATAGCGGGCGAATCCGTCGCGCGGCTGTTCGATCCGCGCCCTGTCGCTTTCATGGAAGCGACCGCCATTGCCGTGCTCGGTCTGCTGGTGAACATCGGCAGCGCTGCCTTGCTGGGCGGGCATGGCCATTCCCATGAACACCACCATCACGATGAAGAACATGGGCATGGGCACGGGCATGGGCATGACAACAACCTGCGCTCGGCCTATCTCCACGTGCTGGCCGATGCGCTGACCTCGGTCCTTGCCATCGCTGCGCTGCTGGGCGGGCGCTATCTGGGATGGATCTGGCTCGATCCGGCAATGGGGATCGTGGGCGCCCTTGTCATTGCAAGCTGGTCATGGTCGCTGATGCGGGACACCTCCGCTGTGCTGCTCGATGCGTCCGATGCGGAACTGGAGGCGGAAATCCGGCAGCAGGTCGAAGGTCCCGGCGATGCGCGGATTGCCGATCTGCATGTCTGGCGCGTCGGTCCCGGCGCCCATGCCGCCATTGTCAGCGCAGTCGGCGCAGATCGGGAAACCATTCGGCAACGGCTGATTCCGGTGCACGAGATCGGGCACCTGACAATCGAGGTGCGTTGAAGCCCCCTTCCCACCTTCAATGGAAATCGCGTGAGCGGGGAATGATCCGCACATCCCGGGGGTGGCTGTGATGCGGGCTGCGGCTTGAGCGGTTGGCGGGCAACGGACGGTTCACATGGTCGGGATGGGCCATCGCCGGTTCCAGCAGATCGTCCGAAAGGCGATGCAGGGTATCGGTCGCATCGGCCAGGTGGGTGGCGATCACGTGCACCACGTCTTCATCGTATTCCACCCGGCCCCTGACTTCCATCAGCCGCGAAGCCATCACCACCTTGCGGAACCGCTCCATCACAGCGGGCCAGATGACGGGATTGGCGATGCCGGTTTCATCCTCCAGCGTGATGAAGCACACGCCCTTGGCCGAACCGGGGCGCTGGCGGATCAGGACCACGCCCGCCACCTGAACCGAAGAGCGCGCCTTGCGCTGGCGCAAGTCGGCGCAGCGCGCGAAACCCCGTTCGTTCAGGCCCGCGCGCAGGAAAGCCAGCGGGTGCGCTTTCAGGCTGAGGCGCGTGGTCTGGTAATCCGCCACGACTTCCTCCGGCAAGGGCATGGCGGGGAGCTCTGCGGGCGTCTTTTCCGCCCCTTCTTCCCGCATGCCCGCATGGGTGAACAGCGGCAGATCGGGCAAGGCGGTGAGCGTGCGCGCATCCCATAGCGCCTGCCTGCGCGGCAGATGCAGGGAAGGGAAACAGTCCGCGCTGGCAAGCCGTTCGATATGGCCGGGGGCCAGCCCTGCCCGCTCCCGCAATTCGGCGACATCGCGGAATGCCCCTCCCTCCGCCCGTGCCGCCACCAAACGTGCGGCGGCATGTTCGGGGAAGCCGTCCACCTGCCGCAGCCCTAGCCGCAAGGCGATATGGGGATCTCTCGGCGGGCCGTTTTTCTTCCCGCCTTCCTCCGGCCCCAGATCCTCCAGCGTGCAGTCCCACATGCTGTGGTTCACATCCACCGGCAGCACCGTCACCCCATGTTCCCGCGCATCGCGCACGATCTGCGCCGGGGCATAGAAGCCCATCGGCTGCGAATTGAGCAAGGCGGCAGCGAAGGCAGCAGGGTAATGGCATTTGAGCCAGCTCGACACATAGACGAGCTGGGCAAAGCTGGCGGCATGGCTTTCGGGGAAACCGTAATCGCCGAACCCCTTGATCTGGTTGAAGCAGCGCTGGGCGAATTCGGAATCGTAACCCCGCTCCACCATGCGGCCGACCATCATTTCCTCATACTGCGCCATTGTCCCACGCGAGCGGAACGTCGCCATTGCCCGGCGCAGCCCGTTGGCTTCCGCCGGGGTGAACTGCGCCGCATCCATGGCGATCTTCATCGCCTGCTCCTGAAAGATCGGCACGCCCAGAGTGCGCTTCAGGATCGCTTCCAGTTCATCCGCAGGCCCCTCATCCGGTGCAGGCCCCGGCAGGGAAATCGCGGACTGGTCCTTCCGCCGCTTGAGATAGGGGTGCACCATGTCCCCCTGGATCGGGCCGGGGCGGACAATCGCCACTTCCACCACCAGATCGTAGAAGCATTGCGGTTTCAGGCGCGGCAGCATGTTCATCTGCGCCCGGCTTTCCACCTGGAACACGCCCAGTGAATCCCCCCGGCACAGCATGTCGTAAACATCCCGGTCGCCGAGCGGAACGGTGGCGAGGGCGAGATTCTGTCCGTGATGCCCGCGCAGCAGATCGAAGCACTTGTGAAGGCAGGTCAGCATGCCCAGCGCCAGGACATCGACCTTCATGATCCCCAGTTCATCGATATCGTCCTTGTCCCATTCGATGAAACTGCGATCCGGCATTGCCCCGTTGCCAATGGGGACCAGTTCGGTCAGCAGCCCTTCGGTCAGGATGAAGCCGCCGACATGCTGCGAAAGATGGCGCGGTATGCCGATCATCTGCTCGGCCAGCTTGATGATCCGCCGCAAATAGGGATCGGACAGGTCCAGCCCCGCTTCCTTGACGTTCTTGCCCGCCACTTCGCCGCCGTAACTGCCCCACACGGTGCGGGCGAGCGCGCCGGTCACATCTTCGCTGAGCCCCATCGCCTTGCCGACTTCGCGAATGGCCATGCGTGGGCGGTAATGGATCACCGTGGCGCATAGCCCGGCCTTGTCGCGCCCATACTGTTTATAGATGTGCTGGATCACTTCCTCGCGCCGGGCATGCTCGAAATCGACATCGATATCGGGCGGCTCATCCCGTTCGGCGGAAATGAAGCGCTCGAACAGCAGTTCCTGTTCCGCCGGATCGACCGATGTGATCCCCAGGCAATAGCAGACCGCCGAATTGGCCGCCGAACCGCGCCCTTGGCACAGGATCGGCGGCTCCTGGCTGCGCGCGAAATCGACGATGGACCGGATAGTGAGGAAATAGCGGGCCAATTCCCTGTCTTCGATAAAGCCGAGTTCCTTCAGCAAGGTCATCCGCACATCCGGGGGCACACCTTGCGGATACCGATCGGCCGCGCCCTGCCACGTTAGCGCTTCCAGATGCTGCTGTGGGGTGCGCCCTTCGGGATAGCTTTCCCGCGGGTATTCGTAGCGCAATTCGTCGAGGCTGAATGTGCAGGCGTCGGCCACCTGCCGGGCCGCCTCTATCGCATGGGGCCACCGTGCGAACAGCTTCACCATCTCTTCCGGGGATTTCAGATGCCGTTCCCCATTGGGATGGAGCAGATAACCCGCCCTTGCCACCGTGGTCTTGTGGCGGATCGCCGTCATCACATCCTGCAGGGGGCGGCGATCCGGGGCGTGATACAGGACATCGTTGGTGGCCAAGAGGCCCAGCCCATTCTCCCGCGCCAGCGCATCGAGCCGTTCGATCCGCGCGATATCGTTGCCGCGATAGAGGTAGCTGGCCGCCAGATGGCGCAAACCTGGCAAGCTGGCACACAGGCAGGGCAGCAGGTCGGCCAGCCTCCCCCGCAGTGTGCCGGGCATCGCCGCGCCATCAATCCCCACGACATTGCCCATCGATCCGGCAATCTCGAAGGAGCGTTCCAGATCGTCCGGCGGCAGCAGGATCAGTTGCACCTCGTCGGCATGGGCGGCGAGCATGGGCAGGGAAATCTCGCACGCGCCTTTCGCCTGCCAGTCGCCGGACAGCGTCCCCGTCCGCCCCGCCGAAATCAACCGGCAGAGACGCCCGTAAGCCGCCCGGTCCCGCGGATAGGCGAGGAATGCCAGCCCTTCCACGGTTTCGATACGGCAGCCAATCACCGGCCGCAACCTCACCGTCCTCGCCGCGCTGTGCATGCGCACGATCCCCGCCATGGTGTTGGCATCGGCAATGCCGATGGCATCGTATCCCAGAAGCCGCGCGGCGGTGGCCAGATCGTCCGCCTGGGATGCCCCACGCAGAAAGGAAAAGCAGCTTGTCAGCCCCAGTTCCACGAACGCGGCGTGCGGCGGAGGGGAAACGGCAGCGGGATACGAACGCTTCCGGCGGAAGGATTGCGATTTGTCGGGCATCAGGCGAACAGTCCTTGCAGGAACCATTGCGGCGCCCCGCCCCGCCCATCGCCTACGATGCCGTGGCGATAGATCCAGTAACGCCGCCCTTCCCCATCCTCGATCCGGTAATAATCGCGCAGGCGGGCGCCGGTGGCCTCACGCCACCATTCGGGCGCGATCCGTTCCGGCCCTTCCACCCGCGCCACTTCATGCAGTTGCCCGCGCCAGCGGAACTGGCGGGGGAAGCCGTCCGGCGTGGCATAGAGCACCGCTATCGGCTCCGCCCGGTCGAGCATTTTCAGCGGCCTTGTTCCACACACGCCTGCTTCCGGCCTGCCGATCACAGGTGCGAAGGGCGGTTGCCAGCGCTGCGCCCGTTCCGGCATATGGCTGGCATGGGGTACGGGGCGGCGGATGGCCTGTTCGCCAAGGCGCACGGCCAACCGGTCAATACAGACGGCCAGAGCGGTGCCGTGGCGATCCCCCGTTTCCAAATCGTCCTGCCCCAGCGGCAGATCCTGCACCCAAAGAGCGCGCAAGCGGACCAGTTCGATCCCGAAGCCCGCATCCACATCGTCGAGCCGGGCCGCGAACAGCCGCACGATATGCGCCGGATCGCGCGTTGCCGCCGCCATTTCGAGATGGCGCAAGAGCACTTCCCCATCCATCCGCCAGAGCCCCAGTTCGAGCCGCCGGGCACCCTGCTTCCGGCCTTCCAGCTCGCACGCGATGTCCATGGCGCAATCGGCCACCACCCGGTCGAGCAGGGGGCGATGGCGGATCGGCTCCATCAGTTGCCGCTGCGCAGTGGGCCGGTCCACCGCGACGACTGGCAGCAAAGGGTCCGCCACATGGCCCAGCATCTGATCGAGCCGCAACAACGGATCGGCCGATATTTCGCGCTCTCCCCTGAAGCGGCGGCGCAGCGCGTGCCGGCCAATCGCGGAAAGATCGCCCACCCGCTTGAGCCCCAGACGGCGTAGGAGCAGCAGCACGCCCGCATCGAGCCGCAGCGCGGCAACGGGGAGCGCCGCAAGGCAAGCCAGCAGGTCCGCCCCCGCCGAGGCAATCGCCCGGTTCGCACCGAAATGCGCCAGCGCCCATGCCGCGCCCGTCGTGGGCGCAATCGCACAACGCGCCGTCAGCCCCTGCCGCGCGAGCCGGACGGAAACATCCTGCAACACGCATTCTTCCCCGCCCATCAGATGCGCCGAGCCGGTGATATCGACGAGCAGACCATCGGGCGCATCGACCGCGCTCCACGGACCCCAGCGCCGCGCCCACAGCGCCAACCGCCGCAGGAACGCGGCATCGCCCCTCGGATCGGCGGGCGCGGTCCGCACATGCGGGCACAGGCCGCGCGCATCGGCCAGGCGCATGCCCGCGTGCAGCCCCGCCGCCCCGGCGGCATCGTTGACCGCTTCGATGCGGGGGCCATGCGCGGTGTCCGCGATCAGGGCGAAAGGGGTGGCATCGTGCCCTTCCCCTTTTGCGCAATCTTCAGAATGCCGCCATCGTTCGATCGCCAGTTCCGCCAGCCAGATCGCCAGAATGCGGCGCGGGATCGGGCTGGCCTGCGGGGATCGCACGCCGGGCGACGAGGCATGTTCCATCATCGCGCAATATCCATTCTCCTGTACGGTAACCGCGTGCCCGGAACAGCCCGGCCTGCCAGCCCGGCGGCCCCGGCGCCCGCGTATCCCAGCGGGCGGGCAGCGATGGGCTGGACCGGACATCCCAACGCATCCGGGCGGAACTCAGATCGCGCTGCGCATCCAGCCTGACCAGATAGAGCGGCACGCCATACCGCTCCGCCATCAGGGACAGACGCCGCGATGCCGTGAAGCTCAAGGCGCGGGGATTGCCGGCCAGTTCCCCGATGACACAGGCCAGATCGCGGCAGCGCAACCCTTCTTCCAGCGCAAACAGCATATCCGCCGCCGTCTGCGCCGCGACATGGACGATGCAATCGCGCAAGGGTGCCGGTAGGCCATGATAGTAAGGACGGCCGGACAAGCGCATGGCGGCCCGATCCTGCACCCAGAGTACGGCGCGCTGGTCTCCTCCTGGCCGTTCACCCTCTACCGCGTCCCTGATGGATGCCTGCATGGCGTCCCTAGCGAAAGCCACCGCCGCCGCGATGCCAGCGGCATCGTTCCCCGCCGTAAAAATCTCATCGTGGCCGGACGGGGCGCTATCGGGATGCCAATCCCTGCCCCCGGCCCGGCCCCATGCCGCCCCGTTCTCCCATGCGGAGGGGGTTTTCGAAACAATGCCATCGACCATATGTTCCCATTATGTTCCATAAATGGAACTATGGCAACCCGCCTTGGTCGGCACTGTATCGGATCAGGGAACGAAAGCGCTCAATCGCGGCCGCGGTCGGCCACGCCCGGTATATCCGGTTCGATATCCGCATAATCCGGTTCGTGCGCTTCGATCACGCCGCGCCCCAGATGACTGCGTGAATGGGAATAGCCGAAATAAATCAGCAAGCCGATTGCCCCCCATCCCGGCAGGATCAGCATCGCCGCCATGGGCAGATTCAGAAACAGGAACACACATCCCGCAATCGTCAGCGGCGCCATCAGCCACAGGGCCGGTGCCCGAAACCGGCGCGGCAGATCGGGCCTGCGGCGGCGCATGATCATCGCCGCCAGCGCCACCATGGAAAAGGCGTACAGCGTCCCCGCATTGGTGATATCCGCCAGTTTGCCGACCGGAAAGAAAGCCGCCGAGATGGCCACCGCCGTGCCGGTGATCGCCGTCACCACGTAGGGAGTCTTCCATCTGGGGTGAATCCGGGTAAGCCCGGCAGGCAGCA
>CAYXMY010000128.1:0-7414 GCA_964466155.1 uncultured Caenibius sp.
CGCAAAAGCCCCCTCTCCCGCACGCAAAGGCCGGAACGGTTACGGGAAAGCCCGGTTTTCCGCCGGAAAACCCCACCTCAAACACGCAACAACCCCCACCACCCAATGGGACCAGTGCGGGAGCAATTGTGACTCGCCGGGGGGCAGGGAAAGCGCTTCTGACCGCCGATGCGCGGGCAGGGAGGAGCGCTTCGAGCGATTCGATCTACATCCCCCGCCCCAGGTTGACGCGCTCAATCGACCCGCAGCTAGCGCTGCTGTGGCCTCATATTACCATGTTTGTTCAATCCGAAGGCAGCAGTCCAACAGCCCCCTCATGGATAAACCCGAGCGCGTAGCGCGGTCATGCGCGATGGAGGGCTGGAGGATCTGCAAACAGCTTATTCGTCAGCGCTCAACTTCCAGCAAGCTGCTGGCATTGCCGGCGGCGCCAGACAGTATCGCGCACCAACTGCTGTGCATCGAACACCACTTTATACTGGCACACCATGAAGTTTTGCGATTGCGGCAGCCTGAACTGAAAGTTGTAGTCCCACTGCGAACCTTGCTGCCGGAGCGGTTCTCCCAGCATGGCGCGAATTTGCGTCTGGGTCAGTCCCGGCTTCACCATCGCAAAATGCTTGGGCTCGGTAACGATGCCATCGCGCACGAAGGGTTCCTTCATATCGTGCGGAGCGATTGCAACATTGGTGTATTTCAGCGCATGCTGATTGCTTACCCGATCCACGGGGTTGCGCTCCTTGGCAAATGCGGCGCCAACTGTGCCTGCGCACAGACCTGCCGCCAGCAAGGCAGTGGCAACGAAAGATGTCGTCTTGCCCATGATTGAATCCTTTCCGGTGATATCAGCGCTCACGAAGTGCTTCGCGCGCTTTGTTCAGGGGTTTGGTCAGATAATCCCACACGGTTTTCCTGCCCGTGCGGATATCGGCGGTGGTCACCATGCCCGGCGTGATCGGCAGGCGGCGACCTGCCTTATCCACCAGCGCGTCAGAATTGGTGCGCACCAGCACGCGGTAATAGACGATCTCGGGCTTGACCTCGTCGCGCAGCGTATCCGGCGCAATCGTTTCGACCTTGCCTTCCAGGCCGCCATAGATCGAATAATCGTAGGCGGTCACTTTCACCAGCGCGCTCTGCCCAGGATGGATGAACGCGATATCGCGTGGGGAGATACGCGTTTCCACCAGCAGTTGATCGCCCATCGGCACCAGTGTCATCACCGAACCGCCCGGTGCGATCACGCCGCCGATGGTGGTCACATTCAGGCTTTTCACGATACCGCGCATCGGTGCCGTCAGCGTCGTGCGCACCAGTGCATCCTCGCGTCCGCGCACCACCGATTGCAGCGATTTCACATCGGCATCGGCCTTGGTCAGATCCTCACGGCTCTTGACCATATAGCCTGAGCGCGCCTCGCTGAGCTTCAATTCGAGATCGGCCACCTGCCGTTGCAGGCGGATCATCTCGACATTGCTCGCCGCGCCGCTGCTCATCAGCGATTGGGTGATACCAAGTTCGCGCCGGGCCAGCGTCAACGCCCGATTGAGACCGCTTACCGTTTCATTGAGGCTGTCGCGGCGCGAGCGGAACAGCGCCGTCTCCGACGCTTTGATCTGAGGCCATTTGTCGAGTTCCGACGGGAAAACAATGCTCGGCCTGCCTTCCACCTCAGCCTGCAAGCGGGCGCTGGCCGCCAGAGCCGCACGATAGCGCGCGGCCGTTTCCTCCACACTGGATTCGCCGCGTGTCGGGTCCAGTTGGGCCAGTACCGCGCCCTTCTCGACAAGTTGGCCTTCGCGCACATTGAGCTTGGACAAGATGCCGCCTTCAAGAGACTGGATCACCTGTTCCCGCGAACTGGGAATCACTTTACCCGTACCGCTGGAAACCTCGTCAATCTCGAAGAACCAGGCCCAGGCGAAGAATACCGCCAGAAACAAGGCAACCAGCCATATGATGCGCGCCGAATGGGTGGCGCGCGTTTCATTCAGGTCCGCCAGATCGGGCAAGGGCACACCGTTGCGCTCGCCCGACGATGCACCGCGCAGCCCTGCCATCGTTTCAACATCGATGCCGTCGCTCATGCCGGTTCTCCCTGATCGCTAGGCGTTTGAGGGCGCACCACCAGACGGGTCTTAACCGGGGCAGGAGCAACCGCCCCCGCCGGCGGTTGCTGCGCATTGCCGCGCAGCCGCGCCAGCACCTGTTCCTTGGGGCCATCCATCACGATAGCGCCGCCATCGACCACGATCACGCGTTCGACCGCATCGAGCACCCCCATGCGGTGCGTGGCCACAATCAACGCATGTTCGGGCGATAGCTGGCGCAGATGCGCGATCACGTTGCGCTCCGTCGCCTCATCCAGCGCCGTTGTCGGCTCGTCCAGCAACAGCACGCGCGGCCCTCGCAACAGCATCCGCGCCAGCAGTACCCCCTGACGCTGTCCGCCGGACATGCCCAGCCCGCCTTCCTGCACGGGATGGTCGAGCCCGAGCGGCAGACGCTGTACGTAAGCCCACGCACCCGCTGCCTGCAAAGCCGCCAGAAGCTGCTCATCGCTGGCGAGCGGCGCACCGAGCTTCAGATTTTCGCGCAATGTACCATGAAACAGGCGGGCGTTCTGCGTCAAAAGGCCTACATCGCGGCGTACGTCCGCCGGATCGATGTGGGAAAGTTCCACACCATCCAGCATCACCGAACCGGCAACCGGCCCCATCAGGCCCGACAGCGCTTGCAACAGGGTGGACTTACCCGCCCCGTTACGCCCGAGTACCGCGATACGCTCCCCCGCCTCGATCTTGAGCGACTTGATCGCCAATGCCGGGGTCTCGCCATCGTAGCTGAACGCCGCGCCATCGAGTTCGAAGTGCCCCCGCAAGGTGGAGCGGTGCACGCAGGTGGCATCGCGCGGATTGTCCACCGGCAGTTTCATCAACTGATCGAGCGACTGGGCCGCGATCTTCGCCTGCTGCCAGCGATTGAGCACGGCGGTAATTGACGATAGCGGCGCGAGCATGCGGCTGACCAGAATGCTCGCCGCCACGAGCACGCCGGTGCTCATCGCCCCGGCCATCACATGCGGCACGCCGAAAAAGATCACCACGGCAAAGGCCGCACCCTGCACCGTCTGCATCCAGTTGTTCAAGCGATTGAGCAGATCGCGCAGGAGCAGGCCGGAATCGGCATTGACCGCGTTGTAGTGGTTCCATTGGTTCTGGAAGCGTTGCTCAGCCTGCAGAACCTTGATGTCTTCTATGCCTTGCACGGCTTCCACCAGCATGGCGTTGCGCAAGGACGCCTCCCTCATGCCCGTTTGCGCCAGGCTCCGCAGCTTCGGCTGGGCCAGGATGCTCGGTATCAACAGCAAGACGAATGCCGCCAGCGGCACCAGCACCAGCCAACCCGCGATGAACCAGAACACGACGCAAAACAGCAGGAAGAACGGCAGGTCCGCCGCCGCGGCAATCGTCGTGGATGTCAGCATATCGCGCACCGGCTCCAGCTCGCGGATCTGCGAGATGAAGGTCCCGGTGGAGCGCGGGCGGGCACTGTTCTTGACGCGCAGCGCGTGGCCAAACACCCGGTCGGAAATCCGCAGGTCGGCCCGTTTGCCCAGCAGATCGGTGATGCGCATACGCGCGTCGCGCATCGCCCAGGCGAAGATCAGTGACAGCAGCACACCGCCGGACAGCACATAGAGCGTGGGCATCGACTGCGCGGGCACCACCCGGTCGTACACCTGCATCGAGAACAGCACGCCCGCCAGCGCCATCAGGTTGGTGACGAGCGAGGCGACGAGGATATGCGCGTAAGGCCGCCAGTCCACGAGCACCAGACTGCGCAGCCAGTGGTCTTCCACAGGTGCGATGTAATCGTCCACCCGGACATCGCGGGCCGATTGCAACGGACGCAGCACCGCCAAAGTCTGGACATAGGGCTGCAACTCTTCGATGCGGCGCGTCATCGTTGCGCCGCCGTCGCCGCTCATCACCAGGGTGAGCGTGTCTTCGCCCATGGCCGTGACCACAGCCACCTGCCCACCGTCCAGTTGCACGGCCACCGGCAACCGCCATGGATTGAGATCGGCCAGTCTGGGCTGCACCAATTGCAGCGACAGCCCGGCCTGACGGGCCATTTCGCGCGCCTGATCTTCGATGGGCGCGCGTTCGTTCCACTGCGCCACGATCCGGATATGTTCGGGCGAAGCATTCAACTGGTAATGGGCGGCCACGGCCAGCACAGCGTGCCGCCAACCGGTTTGCAACGGATGGAATGCATGATCGGCGGCAGGGGCTGCGCGCGCGCCACCGCTCGCGTTGTTCGCATCAGCCGCATCGGCGCCCGGCACCGGCTCTTCGGCCATCGGGGATTGGCTTTCCTGGCTCATTGTTCGTCCCCGCTGGAAATTACAGGATCGGCATCCTTGCCGGCATCGTCCAGCCCGAAGGTGCTGCGCAAACGGTCGCTATAGTAAAGGCATTGCACGGCCAGACGGTATTGCAAGTGCATGCCCTGGGCCTGGTCGACGCGGGCACTATGGTATTCCTGTTCGGCGTTGAGCAAATCGAGCAGCGAACGCGTGCCCAATTGCAGATATTGCTGCCGATACAGGCCGCGCGTGGCGTTGATGCTGCCCACGCGCATTTGCAACACTGGCGCACGGTCGGCCCAGCCATCGGCCTGCGCCTTCGCATCGGCAAGGCCCTGCCGCATTTCCAGATTGGCCTGCTCAACGGCATCATCGAAGGCCCGCAATTGATGGACCGCAGCACGTTCCCGCGCCCGTGCACCGCCACCTTGATACAGCGGCATGGAAAGGTTCATGCCGAACTGCCCGGTGGTGCGATAATCGCCATAAAGCCGCGAGCCCTTGGTCAGCGCATAGCCGACACTGCCGTCCAGCGTCACGGTGGGCATGCGTTCGGCCTTGGCGATGTCGAGATCGGCCCGCGCTTCATCGCGGCGCGCGCTCGCCAGGCGTACGGCAGGCGTGTCTATATCGAGACCGCCCCGGCAAGCCGCGCCGTCTTCCAGCACCGCGGGCATATCGCCCGTAATCGTCACCGGCGCGGTGCGCCCCGTCAGATGCATCAATGAAAGGCTGGCGCGCAGCGCTTCCGCCTCGGCGCCCAGCAATTGCGAGCGTACCGCATCCACGCGGGAATTGGCCTGCTCCACATCCGATCGCGATGTGGCCCCTTTCGCGACGCGTTCCGCCACCAGGGCCGTGATCGAAGTGACGGCGGCAAGCTGTTCTCGGGCGATCTGTACCAACGCTTGCTGCAAGTGCGCATCGACCCATGCCTGCGCGGTGTTCAGAGCGACTTCATCGGTCGCCAGTTCCACTTGCGCTTCGCTGGCGCGCACGCCGGACTGCGCCTTGTGCTTCGCGCCAGCGACCTTGCCGAAGTCATACAGCATCTGCGACCCGGTCAGCTTGGCGGTGAACACGTGCCGCGAGTCATAGCTGCTGTTGCGGTAGTTGTTGTTCTGGCTTTCGATGCCGCCCGTAATTTGCGGCTTGTAGCCCGCCTTGGCGGCTTCCACGCCTTCGTTCGCCTGCAGCACCTGCTCGCCCGCGCCGCGCACGCTGGGATGCGTCCGCACCGCCGCGCGCACCGCGCCATCCATGTCCAGTGGAGCGTTACCGGGCGTTTGCGCAGCGGCCATGCTTGCGCCCAGCGCCAGCAGGCACGCCCCGGCAACGCGATGCGCGGCGAAATGGGAGACAAGCGAAAGCACCGGAGTATCCGCCGGCAGCAAGCGTTCTGACCGTATCGACTGCCAGGCTGGTTTTCTTATCATTTTCAGGCTCAAGCCTCATCTTCGCACAAGCTTGGGGCCATCATGCCGCAGGCACTACGACGCGATTGCTCTGGATTACAATTCACACGGCCTGCCCCACCCAACAGAATGGCAGGACAGGCCGCGAGCGGGCAGTCATCAGGCTGCGTAGGACACATGATGGTTGTTGTAGATATCCTCATCAATCAACAACGTGGCCCCTGATGTACTGTTATAAGTGACATAACCGTTCGTCACCGTGCCGGTCGTACTCCACTCGGTTTCGCTCGACAGCACTACCGAGTCATCGGTGCCACCGCTGATGGTCAGGGTGTGATTGTTCGACCCGGGGGTGATTTTCAGCACATCGGCAATCGACAGCCCGCCTGTGATGCTGTTCGCCCCGGATACAGAGAGATCGATCACTTCGACGTTCTTGAGCATGTTGGCCAGGTCACTATGGCTCACATTCTCGCCATAGCGCAGCGCCACCGTATCGGTGCCAGCCCTGCCATTGATCGCGTGCCCGTCCCAGATGAAGGTGTCGTCGCCCGTGGTGCCCTGGACCGGCGTTACCGCCAGCGTCAGCGACTTGGTTACGGAAGCGGATGCATCGTTGTTCCCGCTTTCCACCGTCCACGCCGTCACCGTCACCTGCATTCCGGCAGTGACCGTATCCTGATCGGTCAAGGCCGAGGCCGCCTGCACGAAGCCCAGATCGTCCAGATCATCTTGCGACAGATGGGTGACGGTGTAGGTATCCGTGTCTTTGTCATAGCTCGCAGCGACCAGCACGTCGCCCACATAGAACGCCGCGTGCTCACCCAGGCCGGTGATTTGCAGCGTCGTGGTTTCCTGGCTGTTATCACCGGGTACGGTGGACAGCGCCGCGTCGGCCATCGATGCATTCAGGTTCAGATCGACGATGCGGCCTTCCGTGCCGAAGGACAATGTCGGATCGATGGTCACGCCATTGGCGACGGCATTCACCGTTATCGGCGCCAGCGGCACCGTCTGCACCAGAGTGGTGGGCAGGCTCTGCTCACCCGATTCCACCACCAGCGACAAGCCATTGCCGTTGGCGGCACTCAGCGTACCGCTCCAGTTGGTCGCGGGCAGGATCGCCACATAGGCAGGCATCGTGCCGTCGGAAGACAGGACCCAGGTGTTGGTTGTGCCATCCCCACCCGCGTTGGAGGCTTGCGCAGCCACCGTGGCGTCACCGGCAGAGTTACCGACATAGAGCAGGAAGCCCACCGGCACGCCCGAGAGCAGGATAGAATGGACCGTCTCCGTGCCGTCATTGTCATTCAGCGCGACCGACAAGCCCTGCAGCTCAATGGCGTTGCTCTTGAGGGGCGAAGCGGGTTCGTTGCCCGTCACAGCCCCGCTCGTCACCGTCACGCCATTGTTGATGATCTCGATTTTCGCAGTGCCCGAATTCGATGCCGTCTCCACATTGCTGGCGCCGGTCTCCTGCGTTTGCGCATAAGCGGTGAATTTCACGTCGCCCGGCTGCAGCTTGGTACCGTCCGCAGCCGTGTAAGTGAGTTCGGCCGAGCCGCCCGCCGTTCCTACGTCGATGACGTAGTAATCGCCCACCGGCACTCCGGTCACATTATCGACG